>CAYOPF010000023.1:19834-26346 GCA_964405755.1 uncultured Chloroherpeton sp. | reverse complement strand
ATTACAATTCAATTTTTTTGCCCATAACTGAGTATAACCCAAAGGATTTGTTAGAACTTCTTCCCTTGGAACCCCAATGATTCTTGCAAATTCTCCAATATGAGGGGTGAGTAGTACATTTTTATCAAGTTTGGATTTGGTCAAATTATGTGATAATGCATCAGCATCCAAAATAACTGGTATGTCATTATTTCTTTTACTAACAACTTCTTTAACGATTATTTTGGTATCCTCGTTAAGTAACATACCTGGTCCGATTGCAATTGCTTTCATATTTTTGGAGAATTCCAATATCTCATCAATGCTATTTGCGGTTAAAGAGCCCTCTGAATTCGGTGACAATTCGGTGGGTATAACTTCGGGAAGTAATTGCGGATGAACTTTGGTAGAATGCAAATATACTAATCCTGCCCCTGCTTTAATTGCCGAGTTTGCAACAAGAGCGGCTGCACCAGGCATCTGAACCGAACCAGCAATAATCTGAACTTTACCAAAATCAAATTTGCTGCTATCCCTTTGCCTTGTGGGTAAATTAGTCAGCACATCATTTTTTTCTATTATATAGCTTTTACAAAATTCTTCTACGATGGATTGTGGAGCTCCAAGTTTTCCGACAACAATGTTGCCACAATAATCTGGTCCTTTGCCCAATACCATTCCTGTTTTAACAGCAAACATAGTTACTGTGTAATCTGCCATAAAAGTCCTGGGATGGACTAACCCCGACGCAGAATTCAATCCCGTCGGTACATCAACTGCAATTCTTATGCCCCTCATTGATTCAATTTTCTCAAGTAAATCTACTACTAATCCTTTCAAATTTTCACTGCCACCCACTCCAATCAAAGCATCAATAATAATTTCGAAATCATCATCAATCGATTGAATTTGTTCCTGCTTGGTAATATGTTCTAATGTTACGTATAGATTGGATAGAATATCAAAATTTAATTTGGTCTCGGTACTCATTTTTGTTGGATCGCCTATCCAATACACATAAATCTCCTCGTAGTCCACAAGATGGCGAGCCAGAGCAAATCCATCACCCCCATTATTGCCAACACCACAAAAAACAGCAATCTTGCTTGGTGAATATGTCTCGTACCCCGGTAATGATTTAATGAATTCTGCAGCGGAACGTGCAGCGTTTTCCATCAAAATTGTTGCTGGAATATTATATTCATCAATCGCTTTTTGATCTGCTTTTCTAACCTCTTCTGGAGTTAAAACGTAAATCATAAATCACTAAATTATTTTCTCAAACTTAGCAAAATTATAATTATTATATCAAAAATGTGAACAAATTAGATATTTCATTCGTAATTTAGAAATATGTTGAACCAAGAAAAAATATTTTCTATATTTGGAAATAAAAAATTGCTTTTATTTGCGATTATAATTAGTTTTATTGTGAAACTTTTAGGTGATTTTGGTTTGTATTTTTTCTTTGGCTCATTTACTTTCGATCAGAATTTATTTTGGAAATTTATAACAACTGCTGTTCTGGCTACACTGATTTTAGGCTATTTTATTGCTATTCTCAAACCAAAGGTTCAATCCTACGACTCAACATTTTTAGAGAAATTTATCAACGACCAAAATACTTTACTGATTTTTTACCTCATCAGCTTAGGATTAACGATATTTTTAGCTAACTTCCGCGAACTATTAAATAATTATCAAATTTCACTCGATTTAATATCTCAGATATTCGGCTGGTTTTATTTAATTCTAGGATTTATTACCGCATGGTACTTTTATCAATGGATTAACGTTCTTAAAAATAAGGACACTAATTTATTTATAAAAATTTCGAAGATCGCAATTCTTATAATCTTTATCAATATTTTTATTATCCGGGTCCTAAATTATTTTTTCGACTTTGATTCCTTCTCCTCTTTTGTTAACTTTATTGAAACTTCTTTATTCGTCATAACGCCAATTTTCAGTTTTAAAATCTGTCAAAACTACGATTGGCTAAAAAACATTAATTATAAGCAAAGATACAAATTATTGATTGTTAGTGCCACCATTGTAGTTATTGGCTTTTTTACAATTACTTCAGATTACTACGAAGATATTAAAGCCAGTATTAATCACATTTTCCCAAATTTATACATCTTTTTATTGTTCGTAATAATCAACTTGATAACATATCAATTTCGATTGTTTTGGCAAACACTCAGATCCAAAAAAGTTAAGATTAGCAACGAAAATGTTAGCATATCCGAGTTGGAGAGATTCAATCGCTATGTCTTAGATTCTAACATTACAAACCGTTCCGAACTACATTGCATGTTTCTCGATAGTCTCATAAGGGTAATAAATGTTGATTTTGCTTGGATTGAACAAGACAAAAAAAATGACTTTCTAAAATGCGAAGAATATAAGAATATTGATATTCAATTGGTTGAATATTTTAATAAACATAAGTTTTTCCGTGATTTTGTTGAACAATCCTATACCATCAATACTGCGGCTACACTGGAGCAAATAGGTTTTAGTCGTAAATATCCCGGCTATAGAATGTCCTTAATAGTTATTCCAATTTATGATGGACATAAAAAAATTGGGAACATAATTCTTGGAAGAAACAAAGAATACGCCTTTTCGTTGGACGAAATTCAGATAATTAATGCATTTGCAACAAATTACGCTATAATAATTCAGAATACCCGATTGATGCAAGAAGCAATTGAAAAAGAAAGATACGAATTTGAATTAAATTTAGCAAGAGGCATCCAACGAAAAATTATTCCAGAATCTTTACCATTAATTGAGAACTATTCATGCGCCGGTATCTCCATTCCAGCACATGAATTAGGGGGTGACTATTACGATTTCGTTTATTTGAACAATTCGAAACCAACACTTCTAATCGCAGATGTATCAGGTAAAGGCACATCTGCTGCTTTATACATGTCTCAATTGAAGGGAATAATAGTATCATTAGCCTCGAGTGTGGACAATCCAAAAGATTTAGTAATTAGATTGAATGAGATTCTTTGCAACAGTACCGAAAAACAGATATTCATCACATTATCGGCAATTACAGTCGATAGCCACAATGGTAATTTGAGTTTTGTTCGAGCCGGTCACACTCCTCTGATTGTAAAAAAATCAACTCAAATTGAAACCTTAAAACCCAAGGGAATTGCTTTGGGTGTCGTTTCGGGCAATTTATTTAACGACAATTTGGAAGTAATTCAGTTCAATTTAAACGAAGGTGATTTCTGTTTTGCATATACCGATGGTTTGGACGAATTACAAAATATTGACGGAAACGAACTAGGGTTGGACAATATATCTAGTTCCCTATTAAGTTTGAACCCAAAAACAGCAGATGATATAATTGAATATAACCTTCATAAAATTGAAGAATTTAAAAACGGTAATAAATTAGTTGATGATTTAACAATGCTCACAATTTTATTTAATCACAAGAAGGAATATTGAAATGGAAAAAAACAATTTCGAAGTATTAATAAAAGAATCCGATAATCAAGTAAGAATCGGTATAAGTGGTTTTTTGGATGCACACACTGCCCATATACTCGAAAACGCAATCAAGGTGCAAATTGAAAATCGTATTTATAATATTGCAATCGACTTCGAAAATCTGGATTATATAAGTAGTGCTGGTTTTGGAGTATTTATGGAATTTATCGAAGAAATCAGAGAAAATGGTGGGGATTTAGTTCTAGTCAATATGAAAGAAAAAATTCATAAACTTTTTGAATTACTTGGTTTCGATTTGTTATTCAAAATTAATTCAGTTGAAGAATAGAAAAATAATGTCCGAAAATAAAAACATATTGAAACTCGAACTAAATGCAGATACGAAAAATCTATCGTACCTTCGGGATAGTTTGTTCGAGTTGTTGAGTCGGAATCAATTTGATGAACAAAAGATTATGGAGGTTCAGTTAGTTGTTGATGAATTGTGTACAAATTTAATCAAATATTCTTATCAATCCGATTCTACAAAGGTTTTTGTTGTTATTGCTGAGATTATGGATGGAAAAATTAAAATCCAGATCGTTGACGAAGGCAAACCATTCGACTTAACCAAATTCGACTCCCCAAATATTTCTGAGCACATAAAAAATCCACACAAAGGTGGCTTAGGAATACCTTTTATTAAGCTATTTAGTAGCAATATCAAATACTTATCACATCCTGGCTATCCAAACAAAAACTTAACTGAAATTTTAATTTAACTCTATCTAAATTTTTTTTCATAATTTTGCCAAAAATAAAATACAGATGAAAGGTTTAATAATTGCCTCGAGTGTTATTTTTGGAATAATTTTAGGATTAATTCCAAATTTGATAAAAGAAAAGCCAAGCTGGTGGAAATACCTGGTTGGTGTTTTATTCATTGTTAATTTAATACTAATCATATCGCCTGTTTTGGTTAGCGACCATTCCTATGCAAACTACATAGCCAAAACTGGAATAGAAGAACCTATCACGATTGAAATGAGTAATTATTCAATGAATTCAACAAAAGACTCTATAATAATTTCAGCAATAAATTATCCAATAGTAAATGAATCCCCATTAGACTTATCAAAGTCCAACTTAATAAAAATCAAATTTGATAAGAACAATCAGTCTTTTTCTGTAATTGGAACTAAGGATTACTCCATTATCCCAATTAGTTACCCGCTGATATTAGAGTTGAAAGAAAGAATAAAGATAATGGTTTTGCACGTACCAACTGCCTGGATATCGGTATTGGCATATTTACTATCGATGATTTATTCAGTGATGTATTTACGGAAACGAGATTATAAATATGATATTTATGCTCATTCTGCCGCTGGAGTTGGAGTGATGTTCACTATATTGGCAACGGTTACCGGGATGATATGGGCAAAATTTAATTGGGGAGCTTATTGGAATTGGGATCCACGCCAAACATCAATTTTTATGCTATTAATCATTTATTTTGCATATTTTGGACTTCGGTCTGCGATCGAAAATACCGAAACTCGCGCAAGGCTTTCTTCCGTTTACTTGATAATAGCATTTACAACTGTTCCCTTCTTTGTTTTTATCTTGCCGAGAATCTCAAGTGGACTGCATCCCGGAGCTGCTGGCGAGGGAACAGCAGGTCCTGTTTTAGGAGGTGGAGCCGAAATGCTTAACCACAATTTGTTGATAACATTTGGATATTCCTTATTTTGCTTTACAATGTTATTCTTTTGGATATTAAATTTGAAAATAAGAACAGAATTATTAAATAAAAAATGGTAATAAATATGAACTTTTTAGAACAAAATACACTGTATATTGTCCTAATCATATCCTTGATGATTTGGTTGGGCATCTTTTTTTATCTAGTGTTTGTAGATAAAAAAATATCAAGATTAGAAAAAATGATCTTAATCGACAGTTCAAAAACAGACAATATTAATTCAGGAGTTATAAATGAATAAAAAATATATTATTATTGGAGCTATTGCCGTTGTTTTTTTGGTATTGGCAATTTTTTCCTTTGATTCTGGCAAAATTGAATACTCAGACTTTGTTAATGCAAAAGAAACCGGGAAGATTGTACAAATCATTGGTCGTCCCGCAGCGGACAATCCTGCTGAATACAATAGCAAAGAAAATTTGCTGAAATTCAATTTGATAGATGAACAAGAACATTCCGAGATGGTTTACTACACCGGTGCAAAACCCAATAACTTTGATATTGCACCAATGTTGGTCGTAAAAGGACGTTACGAAGATGGTAAGTTTGTAGCAAGCGAAATCCTTACTAAGTGCCCCTCGAAGTACGAAAGCAAGTTCGAAGATATTCAAAAAAGCGGAGTACAATAATGTTTGGTCAAGTTGCTATTTGGATAAGTTTTATATTATCAATCATTCTATCAATACTTTTCTTTGTTGCTAATTCCAAAGAAGGTCGCATTCGCAATTTTTCTTCTAATTTTTTTTATTTGCTTCCTGTAACCTTGCTTTTTGCTTCCGCATATTTGCTTTATAACATTCTGACCCATAATTATCAATTCACATATATTTGGCAGTATTCGAACAATCACATGCCTACCCACTTGCTAGTTACAGCTTTCTTCTCTGGTCAGGAAGGTTCCTTCTTGTTGTGGGCATTACTAGTTGCCTTTTTTGCAATCTTTGTTCGAGGATATGCCCGTAAATATGGCTATGAACATTTGGCGATGGCCAATTTTAGTTTGGTTCTTGTTTTCCTCACTTTGATGATGGTGCTAAAAAATCCATTCGAATATATTTGGCAATCATTCCCCACTGAAGGTTTAGACCCTTCGTTTACTCCTCCTGATGGACGTGGATTAAATCCAATTCTCGAAAACTTTTGGAATATGATTCACCCTCCTATTTTATTTATTGGCTACTCGGCAATGACTGTTCCATTTGTTTTTGCAATCTCTGCATTAATTAAAAAGGATTTTCAAAATTGGATTAAAATGGCTACACCGTGGATTTTGTTTGCATCAGGAATCTTAGGAACTGGCATCATACTT
>CAYOPF010000023.1:4446-19819 GCA_964405755.1 uncultured Chloroherpeton sp. | reverse complement strand
GGCTTATGAGACATTGGGCTGGGGTGGTTTCTGGGGATGGGACCCAGTAGAAAACGCTTCTTTGCTTCCCTGGTTGGTTTCTGTGGCATTGGTCCATTCATTGTATGTTCAAAGGAAAAATGATGGTTTAATTAAAACAAACTTTGTTTTGTCGGTTTTATCATTTATTTTAGTACTTTTTTCTACATTTCTCACAAGAAGTGGTGTTTTGGGGGATACATCGGTTCACTCCTTTAGCGAACCTGGTGCTGCTGCCTATGCTGTTCTATTAGGTGGTTTACTTGGATTCCTTGGTTATAGTCTCTTTTTCTTATTGATAAGAATGAAAGAAATCGGTAAAAATCTACCTAATCAAGATTTCGATGTTTCCTCTCGCGAGTTTAGTTTATCACTTGGTTCGTTAACTTTGCTAATATCCTCAATTATTGTCTTTATTGGAACAACTTGGCCTATCACTACCGAAATCTTTTCCAGTATGAAATCTTCGGTCGATATTTCATTTTACGATAAATGGAATTTACCAATTGCAGTTGTAATGTTGATGTTAAATGGCATTGCTTTCTATACTTCGTGGAAAAAATCAGAATGGAAGCATATTATTAACAAATTACTTCTTCCAGTCTCAGTGAGTTTTGTATTAACAATTATATTATCATTCATCAAAATCAACAGATTTGATTTACAGATACTTACTTTTGCAAGTTTATTATCAATATATATCAACACTGAAATATTTATCAAAATCCTAAAGAAATCATTCATCAAAACTGGTAGTGTTCTATCTCATATTGGGGTTGCTTTTCTGCTGATTGGAGTTGTATTTAGTGGTGGTTACGATCAAATTGAGACACTAACTCTTAAGTTGAATGAATCTACAAATGTTTTTGGGTACAAAGTAAAATATATTGGTAGAGAATTGGTCAATCCTGAACGAAAAGACCAGGAAAGATATAAATACAACGTAGAGTTGGAAAAGGACGGCAATAAAGTTGTTGTTGGCTCCATATTGTACCTTAGTGATTTTAATGAAAGGCAGCAGATTTTTCTTGAACCAGGTATTATGCCAGCTTTAACCAAAGATGTTTATGTTTCACCTGTTTCGTTCAATATAGAATCCAACTATGCCCAATTTGTTTTATCCAAGAATTCATCATCATTGCTACCAGGCAGTAATGATATAAATATTTCATTAACAGGCTTTGATATGTCGCAAGGCGAAACCAATTCGATGGGCGAAATACTGTTTGGTGCAGTTCTGGATATAACAACAAAGGATACCAATTTCACAGATACACTTTATACTTGGCTAAATACACAGAATTTTTCCGGTACACCACTTTGGTTCAACATTCCCAATACCCAATTCGAAATTTCATTTGGAGGTTTAGCCGGCAATATGAAACAAATGGGCAATACACAAGCTACTATTTATTACCGTATGCTTAATGAGGCAACCGAATCAGAAACCGAATCCTTTACATTCCAATTAGAAATTAAACCTATGATGTATTTGATTTGGATAGGTTCTTTTCTGATTGTATTTGGATTTTTCCTTGCAATATTTAAACACAACAAGAATAATAAACTTTCGAATACCGAAGAACATATTGCTAAACAATAATATGTAATAAAATTCGTTGATACAAATATTGTAATTTTTATATAAGGTTTTATGAAACTATATAATTTTAAATTTAGCCTACTTGTTTTATTAGCAGTATTATTGATATTCGATACTGCATGCTCACAAGAAAAAAGGCCAACCGCAAAACAAACAACTAGTGATTTGTCACCATTAGTCCTTCAAGTGAAATCTATTGCCCCAACTGGTGATAACGAACCAGTTGATTTAACCTGGATGGAAAATGGTAAGGAACAGAAATTGTCCGAATTTTTGAAAGGAAAAATTACTTTTATAAATTTCTGGGGTACTTGGTGCCCACCTTGCCGTGCAGAAATCCCTCATTTAATTGATTTAGCTAAAAAATACGAAAGTAATGGGTTTCAAATTGTTGGAATTGCTTTGGAAAGAACTGAAGATAATGTTATGGGTTTAGTTAGTGATTTTGTTAAAAAATCTAACATCAATTATCGCAATTTTCCAAGCAGACCTTATGCAGAAGAATTTAGCAAGAAATTTGGTGCAATTCAATACGTACCAACTACATTTGTCGTTGGTCGTGATGGTAAAATCGTCGAAACAATCGTTGGTGGCAGGGATCACAAAGCATTCGAAGATATTATTAACAAATACATCAACGATTAATCACTTTTTAAGATGGCAGCTGAATCAAAAAATCTACCTTTAGGTTCTGGTATTATCAACTTTAACTTGTTCAATCCCAAATTGAACAAGTTTCAAAGTTTATCAGAATTAAAGGGCGAAAAAGGTACTTTGATAATATTTATGTGCAATCATTGTCCCTACGTTATTCATATTCTTCCGAAATTAGTTGAAATATCCGAAGAATACATCGAAAAGGGTATTTCTTTTATTGGAATTAATTCAAATGATATTGTTAACTATCCCGAAGATAGTCCTGATAGAATGATCGAATTAACTAAGCAGTATAGTATTTCCTTTCATTATCTTTATGATGAAACTCAAGAAACAGCCAAATTATATGATGCTGCTTGCACTCCAGATTTTTATCTCTACAACGATCAGGACATCTTAGTTTATCATGCACGCTTTGATTCATCAAGACCAAACTCTGGTGTTCCTACTACAGGAGTAGATTTAATAGCTGCAATTAATTCAATGCTTGAGGGTAAACCAATTGACCTACCACAATACAACAGTATTGGATGCAGTATTAAATGGAAATAACGAATAAATCTAGTACCTTGAATTTAGAAGCAGCTCCAGGGAGTTGCTTTTTTTTATTGAAAACATTGAATAGTTAATAATTTCTGACGAAATCCGTCTGATTATTAATATAGACAACATCTTATAAATTAATGAAAATTGAGCATTGAGAATTATAATTAAGAATTTTATTAATCATTTTAATATTAGGTATAGATTTTTCCGATCTTTACCTAATAATGGAAAAATCCTAGATTTAGGATGTGGAAATGGAATTAATGGTAAAATAATCAAGGCTGTAAATCCACTAGTAGAAATATATGGGGTAGATATTCTCTACCAACCAGATTTACCTGATTTTTACAACTTTAAGACAGTGGATATAGAAAAAGATATTCTTGCTTACCCAGATAGTTATTTTGATTCAATAGTATTTACGCATGTTATCGAACACCTCCACAATCCTATTAAGCTTGCAAAGGAAATCAATCGGGTTTTGAAGAATGATGCAACCATTTATATCGAAGCTCCAAATTGGACAACATTATTAGTACCTTCTTTCGGATTTAAAAGAGAACAGCATAATCCCTTCAATTTTTACGACGATCCAACACATATCAAACCTTGGACAAAACAAGGACTTTTCGAATACCTTTTCCAATATTGTAATTTTAAGGTTGTAAAAGTAAGCAACACTCGTAACTGGTTTAGAATACCTATGGATATTTTTATTATTTTTTATTCTCTTTTTTCCTCGAATCGTAGTTATTTAGTTACGTCATTTTGGAATTTGTTTGGTTGGAGCATTTACGCCATTGGTAGAAAATCAAAATAGTATTTTAATACTATAGTATTTTTATAGTAACCACCTATAAAATAAAAAAAAGACAGGCTTTAAGAGCCTGTCATATTCGTAAACTCAATCAACTAATTTCGTTAATTATCTTCGTCAACTACAGTATAGTCAGCTTCTTCTACGTTTCCAGATTTCTTTTCATCGGTTTTCGGTTGCTCTGCATTGGGTTCATCAGTTCCGGTATTTGGAGCAGAATCTTTAGCGTAAATCTTCTGGGATGCAGCACTCCAGGCTTGATTTAAAGCATCCATAGCAGGGCGTATGTCGTTTTCGTCATCTTTTAACGCTTTAGCTAATCGCTCCTTAAATTCTTCAATTTTTTTCTTTTCTTCTTCGGGAACTTTGTCGCCTAATTCTTTTAATTGTTTCTCTGTTGAATATACCAAATTATCGGCACTATTTCGCAAATCAATCATTTCCTTGCGTTTTTTGTCTTCTTCCGCATATTTTTGAGCTTCGGATTTCATCTTTTCAACTTCATCTTTTGCAAGTCCACTAGATGATTCGATTCTGATATTTTGCTCTTTGCCAGTACCTTTATCTTTTGCCGATACAGATAAAATACCGTTAGCATCTATATCGAAAGTAACTTCGATTTGTGGGATGCCTCGGGGTGCTGGTGGAATACCATCCAGGTGGAATCTTCCCAGAGATCGATTATCTCTCGCCATAGGTCGTTCACCTTGAAGGATATGAATTTCAACAGAGGGTTGGCTGTCGGCAGCTGTAGAAAAAATTTCAGATTTTCGAGTAGGAATTGTTGTATTTGCTTGTATCATAGGTGTCATTACTCCACCAAGTGTTTCAATACCCAAAGTTAAAGGAGTGACGTCCAGCAGCAAAACATCGGTTACATCACCCGAAAGTACTCCACCCTGAATTGCTGCACCAATTGCAACTACCTCGTCTGGATTAACGTTTTTGGATGGTTCTTTACCAAAATAACTTCTAACCAATTCTTGGATTTTTGGAATGCGGGTGGATCCACCAACCAAAATAATTTCGTCAATTTGACTTGGTGTTTTCTTAGCATCCTTCAGAGCTTGTTCTAGTGGACCTAATGTTTTTTCGAACAAATCCATACACAGGTTTTCGAATTTTGCTCTTGTAATGTTGATATTCAGGTGTTTAGGTCCTTCTTCGTTGGCGGTAATAAATGGTAAGTTAACGTCGGTTTGTAGTTGTTGGCTTAATTCAATTTTTGCTTTTTCGGCTGCTTCTCTCAATCTCTGCAAAGCCATCGGGTCCTTGCGAAGATCTATGCTTTCTTGCTTCATAAATTCATCAGCAAGAAAATCCATCAATCTTTGGTCGAAGTTGTCGCCACCAAGGTGGGTATCTCCATTTGTAGATTTAACTTCAAAAACGTTGTCGCCGAGTTCCAAAATTGAAATATCGAATGTACCGCCACCTAAGTCATATACTGCAATTGTAAGGTTTTGACCTTTTTTGTCCATTCCATAAGCCAAGGCGGCCGCAGTTGGCTCGTTGATAATCCTCATTACTTTCAAGCCTGCTATTTCGCCTGCATCTTTTGTTGCCTGGCGTTGAGCATCATTAAAATATGCAGGAACAGTTATTACAGCTTCTGTAACTTTTTGTCCTAAATATTCTTCTGCAGTTTGTTTCATTTTTTGTAAAATCATTGCCGAAACTTCTGGAGCTGAATATTTGTTATCATCAATAAGTACTCGGATAGAACCACCATCCTCGCTACGGACCACTTGATATGGTACCATCGAGATTTCTTCTGGCACTTCTTCGTAGCGTCGTCCCATAAAACGTTTAATAGAATAAACGGTTTTCTTTGGATTAGTTACAGCTTGTCTTTTTGCCGCCTGGCCAACAACCCGTTCACCCGATTTAGTAAAGCCAACCATCGATGGTGTAGTTCTCGAGCCTTCTGTATTGGCAATTACAACTGGACTACTACCTTCCATTACAGCAACAACTGAGTTGGTAGTTCCTAAATCGATCCCAATAATTTTTCCCATTTTTTTGTTTCTCCTAATATTTAAAAATAAAATGCTTATCAAAATTTCTAAGTTTTGATAAACATTTTTATGTCATATTTATTTTACTTATTCTAATATTTTTCCTTTATTTATCACTGGTGGCTTCCAAAAATTGGAAGCCACCGTAATTAATTAGTTAATTTCAATTAACTTTTCGTTTGGTTTTTCGGGTTCTTTCTTTTCGATAGTAATCGAAAGAACACCTTTGTCGAACTTGGCATCGATTTTTTCGGTATTTACATTGTCGGGCAATGTAAAGTAGCGCGAAAATTCTCCGAAATGTCTTTCCATACGAATGTAGTTTCTTTCTTTGTCTTCGGCTGTGCTTTCTTGCTTTTTCTCACCCTTGATTACCAGAACGTTGTTCTCCTTTATTTTTATTTGAACATCTTCTTTGGATAATCCGGGCATATCTAGATTCAAGTAAATGTTTCTTTCGTCGTCGGAAATATCAACAGCTGGATAGAATGCAGTGCTTTCATTGTATAATGTTTTGTCGAAATCAGAAAGAAACTCATTAATTTTCGACATAGCAGAACTTATCTCGCGAACTGGATTAATTCTTGCAATAGCCATAGTTACCTCCTATTGTTTGTGAAACTAATTAATTGAAATGATTTTTTCGAATTCTTCTCTTTTCTTTTTAGGAATGCTCAAGATTAACAAACCATTTTGGTAGTTTGCCGCAATTTGCGAATCGTCCAGGTCGTTGGAGAGAATAAACGAACGCGAAAATTTACCAAAGTGGGATTCGCATAGAATGATGTTGCGTTTATCATTATCAGCTGGGCGTTTTTTCTCGCCTTTGATGGTCAATTTTCGTTCATTGTCCATTGATATTGTTACATCCTCTTTTGCTACGCCTGGCAATTCCATAATGATTTGCAAATTCTGCTCATCTTCGAATATGTCGGCTTTCACTCTGTATATATTTTCTTGTTCAAATTGGAAATCAGCAAAATTTTTCCAATTTTCAATTTTTTTGTTTAATCTTTGCATTTCTAATGCTGGATTGAATTTTATGAAAGTCATTTTGTACCTCTTAAAAAATTACAAATGTAACTATGTAATTACGAAAAGTGTGCCAAAACTAAATATTGCGTCATTGCGGCACTTTTACTATGCCATATTGTCGCAACAAATGGAAAATGCGACATATCGACATACATAGCGACAGTAATGTCGCACTATCCTACCATCATTGATTCTTTTTTGTAATGATATACGGGTTCTTTTGAGGGTTTATAGAATGCCAGGAAAAAGTTGAGGAAACCTACTCTCCCGATAAACATTAGAAGCATAATAATTACTTTTCCACCATCACCAAGATATGGAGTAATGTTTCGGGATAATCCAACCGTACTTGCAGCTGATACAGCTTCGAAAACTAAATCAAAGGGTTGTTTGGTTGGCTCGATTAATAGAAGTATAAAAATACCTAAACTTAAAGATATGATGTTAGCAATAATAACCAAAAATGCAGTATTGATATTTCGGGAATCAATTTCTTTATGGAATAACTCCATCCTTTCCTTACCACGAATGTGATTGAATAATGATAATGAAATTAACGAAAATGTAGTGGTTTTTATTCCGCCACCAGTACTACCTGGCGATGCACCAACCCACATAATGAACAAAACAATAAACATAACAGGAAAGGAGATAAGTTCAATAGGTATTGTATTGAAACCAGCTGTTCGGGATGTAACTGCCAAAAATGCAGAATGGAAAAGTTGTTTTGCAATAGTATCTGTCGAAACATCATTGCTGATACTTATTACAAAAATCATTATTGTACCAAAAACTAATATTACTAAAGTAGATAACAATACAATCTTGGATGATAATGAAAAATTGTTCTTTATAAATAATCTTAAATCTTTTCTCCATATTTTAAATAGTCCAAGAGATTCCAATAGCACTGTAAATCCAAGTCCCCCAATAATAATCAAAATGGCTATTGTTGTAGTATATCCATAATTGTCAACTATCGAGCTTTCCATCAATCCCATCGAATAGGTAGAAAATCCCGCATTACAAAAGGCCGAAACGCTTTGAAAAATTGAATGAAATATGTCCATTCCTAAGTTTGGCGAACTACTATCGTACTTGGAAAAAAATAAAATCGTTGCTCCCACTAACTCAATAATGAATGTAAATATAAAGATTTTTACTATCAAAGAATAAATATTGCTAACATTAAGCTGGCTTAAATAATCCTTCATTAAAAACCTAACCCTTACACTCAATCCTCCGGAAAGAAATGCCGCAAAGAAGGTCGTGAGGGTCATAACTCCCAAACCGCCAATTTGGATTAATATTAAAATAATTATCTGACCAAATAAAGTAAAATGCTCAGCAGTATTGTGAACTACCAGCCCAGTTACACAAACGGCACTTGTACTTGTAAAAAGTGCATCAAGATAGCTTGTGAACTGACCCGAAACAGTTGCTTTGGGTAATGTTAATAATATTGAGCCAATTATAATTATAGTTGCAAAACTCAAAGCAAACAAGCCTGCTGGATGTAAGTTGAACTTAAGTAAAGAATCTAAATACTTTGTGGATTTAATAAAAAATGTTAAAATTAATATCAGAACTATAACTGTCAAAAAAATCGATGAAATCTCAATTTCAGTTAAATGAGGCAGAAAGGAAGATGACAATGAAATCAAATAATCTTGAGAAAACAAGATTGCAATAAAAACAAAGGAAACAGCTATTTCGAACCATCTTTCTAAAATATGTGTGACACGATTTGCTACAAACACAATCCTGATTGCTTCCTGTAGGACAAATATTATCAAAGCAATCTGAGTGAAAACAACCAAAATATTGATTGTTTCGATACTAACGAAAAAACCAACTATAGTTATTAACGCAACCAAAGAATAAAGAAAAACAATTGAAAGTAAGACTTCGGAGTATAATTTTATCTTTGGATAGAGCTTAATAATCTTCATTTAAATCGAAGTAAATTAAATTACTCAAAATTACTGAACTTTTATCAAAGTTCAATATAAGATCCTTTTGATAATTTAATAAATATTCGATAACTGATTGAAACTCTTCCTCTAATGATGGGTTATTTGCAAGGAATGACCGGATTTCGTTAATAGAGACACTTGCGTCCTGAATGCTTCCCATTTTATTTTGTTGAGTAGATAATATTTTGCAAATCTTTTTAGCTTTCCTAAAAATAGTTTGAGTTGTTTCGATTAAATATCTGAATTTTTTGTTCTTAATTCTCAATTTGTGAATTGTATCTGTTTCATCGATATTAACTAAATTTTTTTGCTCAAGCAAAAGTTTGTATTCTTGTAAAATATAATGTTTAAGGTCATCAAAAGTAGGTGTCAGGTGATTTAATTCATATTTCATCGAGCGAATTAAATGAAAAAGGTCATCTTCGATTTCCCAGAATTGAATATTTTGAAAATAGAGTTTATTGGAATTTATCAACTCGAATTCCAATTGATTGAGATAATTCAGAAATTCAAACATTATTGGAAACTGTATTTTCATTTTTATCGATGAAATCGACATTACTTGCACATCCCTAAGTCGCGAAAGAACATCAAGGTGTTTCTTGGCTACTTTACGAATACGTTTGTTATAAGGAGAAGGATAAAAATGATTAATCATATTCAAAGTGGCAATAAAACGCCGAGAAGAAACACGAAAGTCGTGAACATTGGACTCGCTGTATTCTTCGATGATATTTTTTAGTCGATAATTATATATTTGCACAGAATTATTCAGCGAAGCTATACAATATTCCTTAAAGCCCGAAGGGGTATTGGGAAATTCCTTAAATTCAAAATTCATAGGTTTAAATTTAGGCATATTTTATTAAGATTTAATGAAATTAGAATTAAGGTAACTTAAAAAATAATAGCACATTTTGGACTTCCCAGCGTGGTTTTACTTCAACTTCTTGCTTAGTTACAAGAAATTTCTCCGCATGTTTGTATGGAAAAGCTATTCCATAATCATATTGAAAGTTATTATTTTCATCGCAATAAATCTCGATATAGTATTTACCTGGCTGCACTTCCTTAATCAACCAGTTTCCGCTTAATTTCACACTTGTTTGGAAATTAACTGGGTTTTGGGCTGATTTTAGTGCAATAATATTATTTCCACAACCGACACTATCCAAAAGTTTACCCGAAACAGGTGGAAACTGCTTCCAGTCAATTGTTCTGAAATTTATTACTACGACGGAATCTGCAAG
This sequence comes from uncultured Chloroherpeton sp., assembly GCA_964405755.1. Taxonomy (GTDB): domain Bacteria; phylum Bacteroidota; class Ignavibacteria; order Kapaibacteriales; family UBA2268; genus GWF2-33-9. Next base: position 9,899 of record CAYOPF010000023.1, on the reverse strand, counting down.
TTGCTCGCCCTCTATACTTAAAATCTTAGATGGATTAATTTTAAGTTTGTACCATTCTTCTGGCATAAGTGGTTCGTTGAATTTTATAGTTAAGGCATTCCCCTTTGCTACTAAGCTTGTGTTTATTTTTTTTGAGCTAGTTGAATTAGTCAATTCAATCGCCGAAGAATCGATTATCGAAAAACTTTTATTTAATGAGAATATCATTTCTTGAATGTTTCCGACATTATTAACACTATCCCTCAAGGGAAGTCGGTTAAACTCGAAAGGACTACCATAATTACGATTACTTAACTTAAAATATTCTTCTATTGAATTATTTCCGATTTTAAATGTATTTATAACAAACGATGGATTAATTATTATTTTAACAGTAGAGATATCCGAAATATTACTATCTGTAATAATTATCATTTTTTTGGAATAAATTGAATCCAAATAAATATATTTTATACCAAACTTAACAACTTTTGCAGAATCTATGATATCTAATGAAAGTGAATCATTATGCTTAATTTGGATTAATTTGCTGAAATCCACCAGAAACTTATTGGAATCAATCTTCGAGACTGAGTTCAATGAAATATTTGAATAATCAGGATATTTTCCTAATTTCATTGTAACATATTTAGCAGCACCTTGCTCTACTTTCACATCTTCCCAATATGTACCGAATTCATCGGACTTTGGATGGAATAAATTATCCCGAAACTGGGTTTTAACAACCATTATCCGATAATCCCCGTCTGGCAATGCAAGCAATGAAAATGAACCATTATTGCCAAGTTGTGTTCTATATTCTGCTGGTGTGATTTCGGGATTTAATGTATCGGGGTTCTTGTCATTCAATCTGTATGCATAAATAAATGAACCAGCGGTATTTTCGCCAAAAACAAAACCATCAATCTTGCCAGAATCAATTTTATTTCCGGTGGAAAATGTCATCGAAAACGAACTGTCGGGCTTATTACCTGCATTGTCGCTATACTGAGTGCCTAATGATATTAAATATGTAGAATTTTCTTTTTTTTCTTTTTCGAAAACAACTCTTAATGTTCGTCCACTCCACTTATATGATACTTCCGAAACCGGTGAAACCATTATATTCTGAACGACCTGATTTCGGTTCACCCATTCGGAAAATTCAATTTCTGCATAATCTTTATTATAATTTAATGTTTTATCTGCGGGATAAAATTCGGATACAAATGGAGGTCCCTCATCTTTTGGACCCCCCGAAGGTGGTTGAATATTAGCACAAGAATATAAAAATAATATAATTGAAGCAAGTATTAATTTATAATTTTGTAATTTTATAATAAACGGAAACATTTAATATTTCTAACTTGAAAATTAAATCAAAAATACAATTTTTATTCAATAGAATTGATAAGTATCTCCATAATGAGAGCATTTTTTTAGGAAAAAGTTACTTGTTCATCGAGAGATTATCGCAAAAATTAAGTAATCACAATAGCTTTTTAGCTGCTGCTGGACTTGCTTTCAACATTTTTTTATATTTCATACCTTTGGTTTTAATCGGAATATTTATTGCCAACAAATTGATTGAACCACAGGTTATCGATAGCGGAATAGAAACCATTGTAATAGAATTTTTACCTCCTACGGAAAATACTCATATTTTCCTATATGAACTATTGAACGAAGTGAGCAATATCCAATCTGGTAGTCTTACTTCGGGAATAATTGGTATTTTATCCCTAATATGGCTCTCCTCACTATTCGTATCGGCATTGAGAGGGACATTGGATAAAGTAGCTGAAATTAAATCCGAGAGACACTTTCTTTTCTACAAATTAAAAGACCTTGTTCTGGCACTTTTTTTCCCAATTATTTTTATTGCATATGCAATTGGCTTAATGGGCGTAACCATTATAATATCCTATATCAATAGCTTTATAACAGTGATTCACGACGGACTAATCAGCGAATTAACGATTAATCTTTTCTCCGTAGTGTTTACATTTATTTTATTCTTTTTAATTTATCGATACATCCCATCACAGGTAATTCGAGGTAAAATAACCGTTATTGCAGCTTTGATAGGCAGTGTTTTTATTGCTGTCGCAAGATATTTGTTTGCAATTTATTTATCGCAATTTAGCAATTATTCCACTTTCTATGGTGCTTATGCTGCCTTAATTTCCCTTGCAATATGGGTTTATTACCTATCTGCTATAGTTATTATTGCTTTGGAAATCTCTTTTTTAATTTCAAAAAAAAGATAAAAAGTTAATTTATACTTTAATATTTTTTATGTAATTTACATATTTATAATTTGAATATTTATTTAAACAAAAAAATTTATATGAAACCATTACATTCATTTATTGTTAAAGCAAAATTGCCCGAAAACATTTCGAAAATTACTGAAATTGCATATAATTACTGGTGGTGTTGGGATAGCGAAGCCAAAGAACTATTCAACAGGATGAATCGCAAAGTTTGGAATGAAGTCCACCACAACCCGATTTTGTTAATAAATAGGTTAACTCAAAAAGAATTGAATGAGCTTTCCAATCAAATCGATTTTACTAATTTTTTGGAAAAAGTATATAAGAATTTCCAAAAATATTTAAATCGTCGGAATTGGTTCGATGAGCAAAATATTGATAGTAAAGGGTTGATTGCCTACTTTAGCCCTGAATATGGAATTAACGAAAGTTTTCCTGTGTATTCCGGTGGATTGGGAGTGCTTTCTGGTGACCACCTAAAATCAGCTAGCGATTTAGGTTTGCCATTGATTGGTGTAGGTTTGCTATATCAACAAGGTTACTTCCGTCAACGACTTTCGTCTAACGGTTGGCAGAATGAATTGTACCCTGTGAATGATTTTTTCACAATGCCAATGTATTTAATGAAGGACAACCAAGATAAACCAATAATAATTGATGTCGATTTGCCAAATGGAAAATGTTATGCACAAATATGGAAAATTTTTGTTGGGAAAACAATTCTTTATTTAATGGATTCGAATATCGACGAGAACACCAATCCCACATATAAAAATATAACGAATCAATTATACGGTGGAGACAGAGATACAAGAATTCAGCAAGAAATTTTACTTGGTATTGGTGGAGTGCGTGCATTGAATGCTATTGGAATTGAGCCTGCTGTTATTCACATTAACGAAGGTCATGCTGCATTTGCTTTACTGGAACAAACCAAAAATTATATGAGAAAATATAATTTCGACTTCAGAACTGCAATGAACCTCACTCGCAGCTGCTCGGTATTTACTACTCACACCCCTGTTCCTGCAGGAAATGAGGCATTCTCGATCGAACGACTCGAAAGATACTTATCGAGTTATGTACCACAATTGGGTATTAGTTTTGAGGATTTTCTGCTCTTGGGGCAATCAAATCATTTTGTTGACTATAATCAATCGTTCTCGATGACAATATTGGGACTAAAGTTGACTGGTTTTCATAATGGAGTGAGCAAGTTGCATGGCTTGGTATCCCAAAAAATGTGGCATTCTATTTGGAATTGCTTACCAGTTGAAGAAGTTCCAATCGAAGGGTTAACTAATGGTGTTCACACCCACACTTGGTTGGCTCGCGAATTTGCAGAACTTTATGACAGATATCTCACACCAAGTTGGAAAGTTGATTTAGATAACCAAGAAATCTGGAATGCAATCGATACAATTCCCAACGATGAATTATGGCGCGAAAAGCAACGAAGAAGAATAAGATTGGTCTTGTTCACTCGCGATTATCTAAAAAGCAGACAAAAGGAATACTTGCGTCCCGATCAACTCCAGAAAATAAATGAATTTCTCGATCCAGATGCTTTAACCATTGGTTTTGCTCGCAGATTTGCAACTTACAAGCGTCCCTTTTTACTTTTCAGTGATATGAAAAGACTAAAACAAATTTTAACCGATAAAGATAAGCCAGTCCAGATTATCCTTGCCGGGAAAGCACACCCCCACGATACCGAAGGTAAGCAAATGATTCAATCAATTTTACAAAAAGTAAAAGATTTTGGATTAGAAAAACATGTTGTATTCTTAGAAGATTATGATATGGTGATTGCACGATTGATGGTAAAAGGATGTGATGTTTGGTTAAATAATCCAATTCGCCCATTGGAAGCAAGTGGAACAAGCGGCATGAAAGCGGCTATCAATGGAACTTTGAATTGTAGCATCCTCGACGGATGGTGGGACGAAGCATATAATGGATTGAATGGATTTGCTATTGGCTCGGGTGAAGAGAAAGATAACAATCCCGAAGTTAATCAACTGGAATCCGAATTATTGTATGATTTATTGGAAAATCAAATAGTTCCGACATATTACGATCGTGGTCAAACCAGAATACCCAACAAATGGGTAGAAATGATGAAAAATTCTATTAAAACAATCACTCCAATGTTCTCCACCCATCGTATGGTGAAAGATTATGCTTCCAATTATTATTTTAAAGCATTGCAAAATTATGAGAAAATCACCGAGAATAATGCTCTTACTCTTATTCAATTCAACCAATGGAAGGATAGAGTTTACCAAGAATGGAACAGTGTACAGGTAATTGATGTAAAGATTAAAAATACTCAGGAAATATGGCTCGAAAAACCAGTTGAAATTTCGGCTGAAGTTAGTTTAGGAAATTTATTGCCAAATGATGTTGATGTTCAGTTGTACTACGGAGTTTTGGATCCACATACCAATGAAATTTCGAATGCAGAATCGCTTTCTTTGAAATTTATTGCAAAACTTGGAAATAATTATCTTTACGAAGGAGCATTTGTATGCGAAACCACCGGAAAACAAGGCTTTACTCTTCGAGTACTACCCTCCCATCCATTAATGATAAATCCATCTGATTTATACATTTGCCGATGGGGAATCTAAAGAATGTTAAATAAACATACTACATAATTGTAGTAATAACTTCTACGTTTTTAAATTTTTTTTAAATTTTTTTAAATTTTTTTAAATTTTTTTAAATTTTTTTAAATTTTTTTAAATAATTTAGCATTGCATTTAAATAAAAATGGAGAAAAAAATGCACACTAAAAAATATTTTATGATTGTATTATTTAGTATATTACTTTTTAATTCTAGTATTATATTTTCAGCTACAAAACAAGACAAAACTGACTGCCGTACATCAAGTTTTACACAAGGCTTATGTAATATTACACAAACAATATGTGTTACTTTCCAAGACAAAAAAAATCAAGATGGAGTTTACGACTATATAGTAGTGTGGGAGAGAGTCGTATGGGATTGCGGACTTGCTGGAAAAGGAAGCAAATCTGGAAACACATTTGAGGGCGACTTTAAATTTCGAGATACAAATAACATAGGATATTTTAATGATAATCCGTCCTTCGATCCAGGTCCGAACGACTCCTTAGTATCTTTTGTTGCAAGTCCACTATTTGACCCTTCCAATCCAGATAGTACTTTTTAC
>CAYOPF010000023.1:0-4423 GCA_964405755.1 uncultured Chloroherpeton sp. | reverse complement strand
AAAAACACTCTGAACCTTACTGGTATATTTAGTAAAGAAGTAAACGACTCTGAACCACTTTATATTTCATACAAACAAATAGGACCTTCGAAAATGAGTGGTACTTGGAATACAGAATTTTTCGAAGAAGTTGCAAAGGAATTAGCAAATATTTATACAAATATCACACCTGTTGTTTACCCTAATCCTACAAGCGGTGTTATTACGATGAGTATTAATGAACCGGTCAAGAATTATATGCTAAACAACACCGAGATTAGAAAAATTGATGTAGTTAAAATTGTAAATATGAAAGGTGAATTAGTATACTTTGAGAAAAATGTAGATTTGGCAATACCACTTAAAATTGATCTACAAAATCTTCCTTCTGGAACTTATATTTTGATTGTAAATATCGATAAAATGGAAAGAAACACAAGTTTTATATTAAATAAATAGCAATAATAAAAATATAAAATAAAAAATTACCCATAGTGCAAATTGGGTAATTTTTTTTACAATAATACTGTTTTTTTATTTAATTTCTTTATGTATTGTGTGTCGCTTTAGGAAAGGATTGTATTTTTTAATTTCCAATCGCTCTGGGGTATTTTGGCGGTTTTTATAAGTAGTATATCGCGATGGAGACTTACCCAATGCACGAGCTTCTGTGCATTCCAACGTAATCATTATTCTTTGTTCTTTTTTAGCCATCTTCGTATCTTTTCGTTTTATAAGATTACAAAATTAAGAAAATCAGTTGTAATAACCAAATATTTCTTTATTTTGTGGATCTAAGGAGGCTCGAACTCCTGACCTCTTGAATGCCATTCAAGCGCTCTCCCAGCTGAGCTATAGACCCAGAGATTTCTTTAGTTCTTCTTTAAACTAAAAAAGAAGGTAAATTTTATTTCTTTTCACCTTCTTTCGATATTGCGGGGCCGAAGAGACTCGAACTCTCGACCTCCTGCGTGACAGGCAGGCATTCTAACCAGCTGAACTACGACCCCGTTTTCCTAAGAACTATTAAAAATAGGAATACAAAATTAAGAAAAATTTATAAATTAACAAAATATTTTATAATATTTTTAATAAAGTATTATTTAAATTCTCTGCTTAGAGGCTCAGAATGACAATACTTATATTTATGCTATTTAAACCAATCTCTTTTAAAACAATCAATTTTTATTTAGAATACAAAAATCTCAGATTTCGATGAATTGAAATTTTTCGCCATCAAATAAGCCTTTGTCACTTAGTTTTATCTTTGGAATGACCAATAATGACATAAATGATAAGGTCATAAATGGTGATACTAAAGTAGTACCCAATTCCTTTACTTTGTGTTGTAATATTTGATACTTTTCTGCAACTTTCTCACCTTTATCTGTTGCTAATAACCCTGCAATTGGTAATGGGAGTACATCTGTATTGTTGCCATCAAATACTGCCATACCACCTTTGTGCTCAATTATTGCATTAACTGCATTGGCAATCGATTTGTTATCATTTCCGACCGCAATGATGTTATGGGAATCGTGTGCCACACTTGTTGCAATCGCTCCCTTCTTTAATCCGAAATTTTTAATTAATGCAACTGCTGGTTTGCTATTGTTGTATCTATTTATAACTGAAATTTTTAATATATCGTTGTCGAAATCGCATGCGAAATCTTTCATCGATTTGTTAATTGTGTAGTCGAATCTTTCTGTAATCAATTCTCCATCAATTGCAGCAATAACGGGATAATTACCTTTTTTTACAGGTAATTTGAAGTCGGATTCCAATTTTGGTTTTGCCTCGAACTTGTTTATTGGATTTACTTTTGTGTGCTTAATTGTTGTTTTACCGTTTTCGGCAATTATTTTGCCATTAACATAAGTTTGCAAAACATTAAAATCCTGGAAATTATCGACGATTATAAAGTCAGCGGGATCGCCTTTTTGTAGCAATCCAACATCCAAATTATAATGTTTAACAGGATTGACGCATGCAATTTTCAATACATTAATCAAATCGTAACCTAAATCGAATGCTCGAAGAACAATCTCGCGAATGTGTTGCTTTTGTAAAGTATCGGGGTGCGAATCGTCGGTGCAGAACATTAGCATGTCGGGACTTTCTTCGATAAGTGGAGCAAGCGTTTCGAAATTCTTTGCAGCACTTCCCTCTCTAATCAAGATTTTCATACCACGCTTGATTTTTTCCTTTTCTTCTTTCAAGTTAAAACTTTCGTGGTCGGTAGTAATCCCAGATTTAATGTACGCTTTAACATCCTTTCCTTTCAATCCGGGAGCGTGTCCGTCAATAGGTTTTCCAAATTTCTTTGCGATATTGATTTTATCAATCACATCAGGGAATTTGAACAATACACCGGGATAATTCATCATTTCGCTCAAATATTTTAAATCATATTGCTCGAATAACAGTTCAATATCATCCTTGGTTATTCTTGCTCCAGAAGTCTCGAAATCAGTTGCAGGAACGCACGATGGGGCACCAAAGTAAAATTTGAACGGTACTTTCTTTGCATTTTCAATCATCCACAAAACGCCTTCCAAACCCATTACATTGGCAATTTCGTGTGGATCGGAGACAGTTGCAATTGTCCCACGGGGCGATGCCAAACGAGCGAATTCACTTGGCGGCAACAAAGAACTTTCTATATGGACATGGGCATCGATAAGCCCAGGTAAAATATAGTTCTTCTGAACCTTTTTGCTCTTTGTTATTTTTACAATCTTACCATTTTCAATAGTTAAATTTGCAGCGTAAATTGTCTCATTAATCAAATCAACAATGTTACCCGAAATTTCGAAAGAATTGTTCATTGGAATTACTCCATAAAAAAACAAAATTAAGAAATTAAATGATTATTAAATCGCCTAAATTTAGGTAAATTGAATAATTTCCTTTTTAATCATAGATAATAATATTCCAAATAAAAAAAGGCTTCTATGAAAAAATATCTAGAAGCCTTCTAGTTATAAATTTGGAGTGTGCTATTTATAACAAATCTATGTTAAATAATTATTTCATCTTGCTTACACTTCCAGCACCAAGAATTTTTTTTATAACTTTAGTGCTGTCGGTTCCACGATAACTAACATCCCCAGCACCAAAAATTTTGACAATAAGGAATTTGCTAGCATGAACGTTAGCATCACCAGCACCTGAGATTTCGATTTTAACACTATCGGCAATAAAATCGGAAGCTTTAATATCGCCTGCACCAGCTGTTTGGATGTGGAAGTTACCACCACGGCCCTTTTTAATTCGGAAATCGCCTGCACCGGATAGTCCTACTCTCAAATTCGGACAATACAGATCATCGAATTGAACTTGGCTAGCTCCGTTGGTTTCTACTTCCAGATAGCTAATTTTAAATGTATTGCGGGAATAAACATTCCCTGCACCATTGATTTCCAACCTTTTAATGTTTGGTGATGTAATATATATCTTTTTAATCTTTGTACACAAGCTTTTAATTTCGTCGATTTCCAATTCCTGGTCGATAACAGTTGTTCGGACGTATTTTGCAAGGTTATCATCAATTTCCACAATTACTGAGTTACTGTCTGCCTGATAAAGGTAGATATCGAATCCTCCATTGGATTTTACTTTGTCGAATTTTGCCACATTTCTTTCTTCTTTGATAATCTCACCGGAACCATCGTGGCAGTCCATCAAAGCAAGATGGCAAGAAGTAAGACTAAGAGCAACAGCAATTGCAACTAAAAATATGTATAAACTTCTTCCCATTTCTACCTTTTTATTTAATTTTACGAAATTTTTATATCAAATGTTTCAAAAATGTTAAAATATATTTACAAAATTACAATTGTATTTATTACTGTTATCAATCTCAATGCAATTGTTATCAGCAATGAGATTGATTCCGATAGTGAAAAAATAATAAATTCTTTGCTCGATAAAGCCCGGAACGAAAAGTGGCATCAATTAAGTTTCGATAAGCTTATCATTCAAGTTGCATCACAATTTATCGGAACTGAATACCAGGGAGGTACATTGGAAGGCAACTACGAAGTATGCAGGGTTAATTTTCATGGTTTGGATTGTGTTACTTTCGTCGAAAGCGTATTGAACATTTCACGAATAATTAAACAGGAGAAATATAGAATCGAGGACTTATTCGAATCTATTATCCAAACCAGGTATAGAGATGGAATTATTACAGATTACACTTCCCGGTTGCATTACACTGCAGATTGGATTTATCAGAATACAAGAAATTATATCTTTACAGATATTACTCCACAATTTGGTGCAGAAAGGATTATTTTTAAAGTAAATTTTATGTCGAAAAATCCCAAATATTATAAGGTTTTAACAGATAATCCTGAATTGATTAACAAGATCGAACTTCAAGAAAAAGATATTAATTCACGCAATTACTATTATATCCCAAAATCAAAAATAAAAC
>CAYOPF010000022.1:9708-27694 GCA_964405755.1 uncultured Chloroherpeton sp. | reverse complement strand
TTACATCGCCACCAAATGCTGTTGTTACATCTACTACTGCATTGCCATTTTGAGTAAATGTCAATGCTTCTACATTACCAGTATAGTCGCCTGCACCAGCATAAATAGTTCCAGTAGTGTTTAAATCTAATCCATTTAAATCTACAATAATACCATCGTCTGTAATGCTACCATCAACCAAAGCTGTTCCATTCCATACAGGTACTGCGTTTGTTGTTGTCATTTGAACTTCGGGATCAGTTTCGATAATTGCTACATCATTAGCAGCAGTAATTCTACCAAATGCGTCAACAGTAATTTGAGAAACATTTGATGCACTGCCGTAAGTTCCGGGTGTAACACCTGTATTAGATAAGTCTAATGCAGTTCCAACTGCATCACCAACAAAATTACCAGACAAGTTTAAACCTGCCCAAGTATTTGTTCCATTGTTTAGTAAAAATTGATTAGCTGCACCTGCGGCTAATTTAGTTATATCAATTGCTGCTGCTGCATTTACATCTGCATCAACAATGGCACCTGCAGCGATTTGAAAATCTGCAGTACCTGCATTATAAGATGCAGTTAAATCGCCACCAACTGGAACGTCAGCAGCATTATTCATTGGATCACCCATTAAGATATTATTTTGAGTAATCGAAATTGCCCCGGGTACGATTATCAATGTAGAATAAAGATATGCTAATGAAGTTGTTGCGATTGTTTTGTAAGCAGCAGGAGGTACACTCACTTCACACAAAAATTGTGTGTTAGCTGTCATTGTTAGAGCTCCTAAAGTTCCAGTAATAGGTGTTCCATTACCAACTTCTACTGCAAAAATACTGAAATCATCGGTCATTACTCCAGCATGTGATTCTTGGAATACAGTTAAACCATTTTGTTTTACTGTGATCTTCACATCTACTGATGTATTTGGAACCAATTGACCTGAGAGGTTAGAACCTACTCCTACATACCAAAAATTTGGTAACGCATAAGAGTTGCTTAACAAACCGAATGTTAAGGCGACCACTACGAGTAAGATAAATCTTTTCATAAAAATTCTCCGTTTTATTAAAACTTGTGTTATTTCAAATTTAATGAATAATTATTATAGTTTAGTTAATAATTCAATGAATTTGAAAAATATTTTTTTTCCTAATGACCGCCAATATTTCAATTTTTTGATTCTGCACTTCATCCAGAATGACTATGATTCTGTTCAAAATGACAATTATTTTAAATTTCAAAGAACTTTTTGCTTTAATCCAAGTCCTCCCCCATTGGGGAAGGACTTTGGAAAATAAGCAAATTTAATGCCATTAATTATTTAATAATCTCCAGCCACTACCTAATAAGCTAGTATCTGTAACATAGATGAATCCAACCATGTTACCAGCTTGAATATTTACAGTTGCTGTGAAACCTGATAAATTATTAACAGTCATCATTAAAGCTGTGTTGTTCACGATGTAAATAACGCGTCCATCAACAGTACCGGAAGCAACATTTGGAAAATCAGTAATTGAATTTAAAACTACAGAAGCAGCATCGCTATATTCAATAACTGTACCAGTTGCTGTTGCTAAGTTTGCAAATGCAGCTACTTGGCTGAAACCTAATACTGTACGACCATTCAAACCTTGACGGATGTGTCCGTTTACATACAACGCATCTGCAGTACCGGAAACATCTTGGTTATCAACATATAATGAAGCACTTGTGCCAACATTACGGATACCTACTGCATATTCGTTTGGATCGCTATTGTTAGCTTCGAACCAAGCTGCAGAAGCCTTGGTATTTGTTCCGGATACAACAACATTCAATAATTGATCATCAAAATTAGTTGCTGAGTTGTCGTTTTGAATCTTCAAGCCAATTGCACCTGCATTATTGCTATAGTTAATAATTTCAACTACTGGTGAAGTACTGTTTGTTGTGTTAGCAAACAATGCAGCACGACCGATACCTTGGTTATCAGCATATAATGATGGAGCATCGCCAGTGTTGCGAATACCAACTGCATATTGAGTCAAGTTAGTGTTCATAGATTCAAACCATGCAGCGGAAGCTGTATTGGAAACTTGTGAATTAACATTTAATAATTGATCACCAAAGCCAGCAGCCATGTTGTAAATTCTTAAGCCCATTGTACCTGGAGTAGTGCCATAGTTTAAGATTTCAACACCTGGAGTAGTTGAGTTAGCATTGTTAACAAATTGAGCTGCACGACCAGCGTTAGTGTTTTCTGCTCTTAATGTCCAGTTAGCATCACCGGAAATGAATTCGCCAGTTCCTGTGAAAGTTGCTATACCAGTTACATTTATCATATCAGTTGCAGCATCACCTAAATAAACGTTACCATCTACTTCTAAGTTACCATAAGTGTATAAGTCAGCGTCTAAGCTTGGATTATCGAATGTTCCAGCATTTGCAATATATGCATCACCATTTACATCGAATGCAGGGATAGTTGCACTAGTTAAAGCACCTGTTACGGACAATGCAGTATTGCTACCGTCATTTTGAACTAAAGTTTGATATCCGTAAGGAGGAGCAATCGAACCGATTGTAACATTACCTAAAATGTTAGTTGCAGCACGAACAGAAACTAAATCAACTGTTTCGTCATCACCTAATGTAGCACCTGTGGATGCAGTAACTGTACCAGCAGCACCATCGATAACAACACTTTCAGTTGGGCCAGCAGCAAAGAATTGAGCATTAGCACCATCTAAGAATAAAGCATTGTTTGCACCATCTGTTAAGATACCAACACTTGCATTACCATCAAACATAATTGTTGGTGTTAGCAAGTTTGCAAAGTTCATTGTACCATTAATTAATGTCCAGTCAGCAGGATCATTGCCTAAAGTACTATTGTTTGCAACTGTCAAATCGTTAAGAACATTCAAATCAAATGGATTTAATGTTGTAACTGTTAAAGTTCCATCAACATTAGCATCACCATTGATATCAACATCGCCATCTACTGTAAAGTCATAACCACCACCAATGATACCTTGAACAGTTGTAATTCCATTGATTGTAACAACATCTGTTACTGCATCACCAATTACAACATCATCGTTTAACATAGTTGTACCATTTACATTCAAACCATTATTGAATGTTGATGTGCCTGCCCAAGTTTGGTTGCCAGTCCAGTTGAAAGCATAAGCTTCGTCAACTAAGAATGTGCTATTAGCATTATTATTGAAAGTACCACCTAATAAGCCATTACCAGCCAATACACCATATTGTAATGTTCCATTTAATTGAGCAGCAGAAACTGTTCCTGCAAATGTACCATTATTAGCAGTTACATTACCAGTTACACCAACATTACCGCTGAATGTTCCGTTTGTTCCTGTGAATGCACCACCGAAGAAATCTGTTGCATATACATCAGTTGCGTTAACTGTTGCAATATTACCAACTGGAGTTGTTACACTTGTAGTGAAGTTGCCAGTTGTTCCATCGAATGTTCCGCCTTGGAATGCTGTTGCATTTACTGTTGTTGCATTTACTGTTGTTATGTTACCTGTTGGAGCAGTCAATGTTCCACTGAATGTTCCGTTTGTTCCTGTGAATGCACCACCAACAAAGTTAGTTGAATTCAAAGTAGTAAATGTACCAGTTGTTCCAGTAATTGTATTTGTTAAAATATTATCAGCAGTTACATCACCTGTTAAGTTACCGAAGAAGTTTGTAGCAGTTACGTCGCCTGCAACACCAACATTACCAGTAAATGTACCATCGTTTGCAAATAAATCACCAGCTAAAATAGCATCGTTTGCTACTAAGTTGCCTGTTAATGTTGCATTAGCACCAGTGATAGCACCAGTTACATCTAAATTATCACTTACAACTACATTACCAGTTGAATTGATTATTGAGCCTTGTAAATCAGAGTTGTTATATACTAACAAGTTAGTAAAGTCTGCATCATTACCAGAGATGATTGGAGCAGACACGCTTGCAGCTGAGAAGATTGGTCCCATTGAAGAAACATAACCAGTTACATCCAAATCATCTTGAACTAAAACACTACCAATTGAGTTTTGGATTGGACCTTGGATGTCTGCTCCAAAATATACCCACAAATTATCAAAATAACCATTTTGAGCAGTTACATTGATAGCATTAACATTTTGCAAATTAATAGTTCCACCTACAGTCAAGTTGCCAGTAACGTTCATATCATCGTCAACCAATACTGCACCAGGACCTGGATTTAATATACTTCCATATGATTGGAAAGTAGTATTAGCTGTAACAATGTTAGCATTTACTTCACCAGTTGTTGTTACTAATTGGTTACCGAAGTCTGGATTGATTTTTGTACCTTGGATACCTGCAGCAGCATTTACATCTTCGTCGATGATTGTGCCATTCATTATTTTGTTCGAAGTAACAGCATCGTTAGCTATGATGTTGTTAGTAACAGCACCAGCAGCTAATTTAGCAGTTGTAATTTGGCCATCGCCTATGTCGATAGTTTGAATTGTACCATCAGCAATGTCTGCACTAACGATAGTACCGTCCAAAATCTTGTCGCTTGTAACAGCATCTGGAGCAATAATGTTGTTTGTAACAGCACCAGCTGCCAAAGTTCTTGTAGAAATTTGACCATCAGCAATATCTTCTTCTAAAATTGTAGTGTTCAAAATCTTGTCTGTAGTAACAGCATCTGGCCCTAATTTAGGATTTGTAACAGCACCATTTAATATTTTAATAGTAGTTACAGCATTTTCGCGAATAATTGGGAATGGATAGAATCCATCTAAATCACCAGCTGTTAAAGGTTCGCCATCTAATACGAAGTTATTAACACCAGTAATTGTACCATTGATAACTGCATTACTGTTAATTTCTACAGCACCATTTAATAGTGTTGATAAATTAACTGTCAAGTTATCAAATGTTCCATTCATTGCACCTAATTGGTCAGCTGCATAAATGTTAGTTGCATAAATATCGTTGGTTATGTAAGCGTTATCAGCATAAACATCACCAGTAGTTATTACATCTTGGAAACCAAAGTCTGGGTGTATTTTAGTACCTTTAATAGCTGCATTAGCATTAACATCAACATCCATAATTGTGTTGTCTGCAATTTCTAATGTAGTTACTACGCCTTCTTGAATTTGTAGATTGTCCCAAGTACCAGCAACATCACCAGCAGCATTCATTGCAACCCAAATTGGATCAGCATCTTGATTTGGTTGATATAACATGTAAACTTGACCGTGGAGTGCAGTCATTGGTGAAACAGGAATGTTTTGGAAACCAACAACAGTTGGATTTGGTAAGAAACCGTCTAAGTCGCCGCCCATTTCTTTAACTTCGTTGTTTAGGTCAACTAAATAAACTTCGCCATCGATAATATTAGCAGAACTAACTGAATTGTTAGCCATTTTTTCTAAAGTAACAGCACCATCAGCCAAACGGTCAGTTTTAACTGCGCCCTTTGCGATTAATGGATCTGGAAATTGACCAGCAAGGTCGCCGCCTGCTTTACCAGCTGGAGGAACTGAAACATTTGGAGCCAAGTATTTTTGAGTAATCGAACCTGGTTCGATGTTTTCCAATACAACGCCTTTGCGTAAAGTTGGAGCTGGGTAATTACCTTGCAAATCACCACCAGCAACGATAGCAGCTGGGTTGAATTTTTGCCAAGTTAAAGCACCATCAACAACATTTTGAGCAACTTTAGCAGTATCAGCATCAACTGCCGAAATAGCTTGGATTGCATAAGGTGTTGCACCCAATTTTGTTCTTGGGTAAGGTGTTCCATTTGCAACAGTAACTTGCAAATAGAGTTGTTTGTTGAAGTTAACATTGGATAATGGATTAACTTCGCCTAACATAATGCTGAAATATCCATTTTCAACATTTACTGATCGGTTAACAGTCCAAACTGGTGTACCACCATTTGGCACATCGTAAATTTCGAAGGTGATTGAATAAACACCGTTGAGTGGCTTCGCTGCTTGTTCGTCGTACAATACCCCCTGATATGGAACTAACTTTGGTACTGCTGCCAAAGCTAAAGATACTGTGAACAAGAATGTGAAGAAAATTGTTGTTAGAAGTGAGAATTTCTTCATATTAAAAAACTCCTTTATAGTTTAACATTTTTTTAAATTTCTAATTAATTATTTAACAATTATCATAATATTACGCAACATAAATGGCGAAAAAGCATTATTTCCAGCCATATCTGATGGATTTACCTGTAACTCGTATAAGTAAGAACCTGCGGACAATGGAGAACCGGAGCGGTCCTTGGCAACAAATTGAACTTGTTGCTCACCTACATTCTGGTATCCACTGAATATTGTTACGACTTCATTACCAACCATGTCGTAGAGCTTTAAGCTAACAAACGAAGGAGATTTTAACTCATACTTGAATGTTGTGCTTGTGCTCACAGGGTTAGGATAATTTGTTAAACCTGCGTTGTAAGAGATTGGGTCGTCGTTTACATCAACTCCGAACAAAGGATCTGGTATCCAGAAACCTTGATAGAGATTGTAATTAAGGCCAAAAAGAGGGCTTGTTGGCTTCAATGTGGTAATAGCAGGCTGACCCAAGGTGCCCGATATTTTGATACCATCGCTATTGGCTTGGTTGAGGATCCCCCAACCAGCAATAACTTGCCTTCTTATCTTAGTTTGAGCATCGCATACTGTTACGAATACCCCAAAGACCAAGATTAAAACGAGCAAATTTTTCATAAATAACTTCATTTAATTACTCCTATATTTATTTATATTTTTTCTTTTTACCAACTTTTTAATTACCAATAATTGTGCCAAAATTATCAATAAATAATATTTATTGCAAACATTATATATGTGTTGCAAAAAAAGGATTTTGTCCTTTTTCCCAAAAACAAATTTAACAAGAATTATTCAAGTTTCCAAATAATTTACAAATAATTTTTGTTAACAATTTTTTATATGATTTTTTAAATATTTTCCTATCTCCTTTATTATCAATGTTTTATTTTACTTATGGTTTTTCTTGTGCAATTTATCTATAATTTAACTATATAATATGATATAAACAAACTTCCACACTGTTAATTATATTCCACACATAAATTCTAAACTGATAATTACTTTTTGATGAATTTTATTCATAATTCAGTTTTATATAACATTTTGTTTTATTGTTAAATTTTTCCAACTTTCTTAAGTTTATTATTCTACAAAATTAAGAACTATATCTATACTTTAATGTATTTATTTTAAAAAAGTTTTCAACAAGTTTATAAGTTTATCTGTCGAACTATCGTGATTATTGTTTGATTTTTCCTGTTGCAAATCGTTAAATATTTGCTTTGCTAATTGTTTGCCCAATTCCACTCCCCACTGATCGAATGAATTTATGTTCCATAACACTCCTTGCACGAATACTTTATGCTCGAAAATTGCTATTAATTTGCCAAGACTTTTTGGAGTAAGTTTGTTTAGCATAAAAATATTGGAAGGTCGATTCCCAATAAATATTTTATGATGGATTATATTATCAATTTCGTTATCCGATAAATTCATTGATTTCAGTTCATTTAATACTTCATCACGGGTCTTACCTATCATCAATGCCTCACTTTGGGCAATCATATTACTCAGAAGCCACTGATGATGTGTCCTTTCGGAATGATGAGGCTCCAATACACCGACAAAATCGACAGGTATAACATCTGTTCCCTGATGCAAATATTGGAAAAATGAATGTTGTGAGTTCGTTCCTGATTCGCCCCAAATAAGCTGACCTGTTGGATTATCAACAACATTTCCATTCATATCCACATATTTGCCATTACTTTCCATATCAAGCTGTTGCAAGTATATTGGCAAATCAGAAAGTAAGTGGCTGTAAGGTATTACTGCGTTTGCACTGTACCCCAAATGATTTCTGTACCAAAATCCAATCAAACCATACACCACAGGTATATTTCTGTCCAAAGGAGTATGCCGGAAATGGCGATCAATCTCATAAGCACCTTTTAACAGTTCTTCGAAATTGTCGTAGCCAATTGCAAGAGAAATTGATAATCCTATTGCAGACCAAAGGGAGTAACGACCTCCTACCCAGTCCCAAAATTCAAACATATTTTCGCGTGGTATTCCAAATTCCAAGCATGCCCGCTCATTGGTCGATAATGCAACAAAATGCTTGGCAATTGCAGAATTATCTGGGATTGAATTCTGGAACCATCGTTTAGCAGTATTTGCATTGGTCATCGTTTCCAATGTTGTGAATGTTTTTGATGCAATCAAAAACATGGTTGTTTCGGGTTTGCATCTTTCGAGAATTTGTAAAATATCGTCGGCATCTATATTCGAGACAAAGAGAACTTTAATTCCTTCCTTATGATAATAATGTAGAGCACTCGAAACAAAGGCTGGACCTAAGTGCGAGCCTCCAATCCCTATGTTTACTACTGTTTCGATTGGCTTTCCGGTGAATCCTTTCCATTCACCGGAATGGATAGCATTGGTAAATGTTTTCATTTTTTTGAGTGCTTCTCGAACTTTAGGCATAACGTCTTCGCCATCAACTATAACTGGATAGTTCGAAAAATTCCTTAATGCAGTATGCAGGACAGCACGATTTTCGGTTTTATTGATTTTTGCACCCGAAAACATTGCCTCAATTTTCTCATCTAATTTGCAATTATTTGCATAATCCAAGAGTTCATTCAATATTTCCTTGTTCAAGTAATTCTTGGAATAATCAAAGTAAATATCTTCAAATTGAATTGAATATCGATTGGCTCTCTCGGGATCTTTTTTGAAGAAATCAATCAAGTTGTATTGTTCAACTTTTCCCTTATACGCTTTTAGCTTCTCGATGTTATTCATATATACCTATATAATATTAATTTACATGAGTATTTTTGCTAAATATTTCAGACCATCAAGCACAAGAGTTTGTTTATGGATAATTGATACATTATACTTTAACAAATTATCAACAATCCAAATAGAATTGCCACCAGTTAAAAAAATGTTTAGATTGTCCGTTCCAAGTTCAATTTTTGCTTGATGAACAAAATCTTTAATCAAACTTGTCGTGCCGTTCAGAATTCCTGAAGAAATAGCGTCGTTTGTATTTTTCCCAAAGAATGATTCCACCTGTTTTAATTTAATTTTCTTCAATGCAGAAGTGTTCTCAGTTAATGAACGGAACTGAGTGAAAATTCCCGGCAGTATTGCCCCACCGATACATACACTATCTGAATTAAGTAAATTGATAGTTGTTGCTGTTCCACAATCAATGGTCATTATAGGTGGATCGCAATAGAACCTTGCGCCCATTAGTCCTAGCAATCGGTCATTGCCAATACCTTGCAATTGCGAAGTATCGATAAAAGTTTGTTTGTATATCAAATCATTTGCTTTTAGAATTTTAAAATTGGGATAGCAAGCAACGAAAGATTCAAATAATTCATATTTTTCACGATTAACAGATGAGACAACAAATAAACAAAGTCGGGAAGATAATCCGGATAGCACAATTTTGATGTCCTCTTCCCATTTGGAGCGGTAAGAAAACCTCAGTAATTCGCCATTACCAAATAATTTAATTGCACTATTTCCTATGTCGATTGCGAGGATATTATATATCGACCCCTCAATCGAAACTATATCTAACTGAGTCTCCATTATCTATTGTAATTTTGTTGTTGTTATTGTCGATTAATTCTATTCTGCCATCATCGAAGAATTTTGAAAATCTATATTTTTTATCCTTACCGAGCACATTTATATCTTTGTTTTCTAAATTTAACTCTTTTTTCCATATATCAAATAATTTTCTATCGTCGTAACTAGTTAATAAATCGAAAAAGTTATTAATTACTTCCTGCTTGATTTCTTGAATATCGGATGTAATACCAATTTGAGATAACGACACTGCTGAGGACTGCAATTCAAGCGGAAACGAATTTTCGTTAACGTTTATTCCGATTCCAATAACCGAGCTGATACATTCCGACCCTGCAAAGCTATGCTCTATAAGTATACCGGATATTTTCTTGTGTGTACTTTGGTAAAAGGCATATACATCATTTGGATATTTGATTTGGAATAAATCTTGATTTGTGAGTTTGCTTAAAGTATTTTTCACTGCTAAACTGCCTACAGCTTGAATAACTGCAAGGTCGAGGGTGGAAATGTCCGATTTGTGCTTAATTCCGATTGATAAATAAATATTATTTCCGTAACTTCCGTACCATTTGTTAATATTTCGTCCTCGACCTAATGATTGATGAAGTGCGGAAACTATTACCAACTCATCCTCAGATAGCAATTCTCTTGCAAAATCATTGGTTGAAGTTACTGATTCGAAAGAAAAATATTTTGCTGTTTCGGGATTAATTTGCATTTACCGACTCTTTTGCTGATTTTTTTCTCAAATTCTTTAATTTATTAAATAATTCAATTTCTTCGTTAGAAAGATTTTCGGGCAACTTAGCCAATAATTTGATGTATAAATCCCCACGACGAGTACTGTCGGAATACAATGGCATTCCTTGATTGGAAAGTTTCAACACTTTCCCGTTTTGGGATTGAGGAGGAATGCTAAATTTCACCTTGCCTCCGAATGTGTTTATCTTGGCGTTACCCCCCAAAATCAATGTATATAAATCCAGCAAAATATCCAAAAATAAGTCGTCGCCTTTACGCTCCAACTTATTGTGCAACTTTACTTTGATTGTTACAAAAATATCACCATTTGCTCCACCATGCTTACCTGGCTCGCCCAATCCACTTAGTTTAAGAATTTGATTATCCTGTACACCAGGTTTTATTTTTACCTCAACTTTCTTCTCCCCAACTGATAAAAATCGCGAAGTGCCTTTGTAGGCTTCTTCCAGTGTAATATCCAAAGTTGTTTCTATGTCCTTACCTCGTTCGGGTGAATAGGAATAACCTTGATTCTGCGAAAAGCCGCTAAAGCCACTTCCAAATATTTTTTGGAAGAAGTCCGAAACTCCCCCACCCTGCGAAAAGAAATCGCGAAATGTTTGATAACCCTCTTTGTTGCTCTTTCGTGGTTGTGAACGTGGTTGCTCGAACCATTCATCCCAATTAAAGTTATCGCTTGTTCCGCCTGTGTTGCGATGTTGATTCCAATTACTACCCAATAAATCGTATTTCTTTCGCTTTTCGGGGTCGCTCAGCACCTGATAGGCTTCGTTGATTTCCTTGAATTTCTCTTCGGCTTTTTTGTCCCCTTTTGTTTTGTCGGGATGATATTTATTGGCTAATTTGCGATAAGCGGATTTAATTTCATCATTTGTCGAGTTTTTTTGTACCCCAAGTATCGAATAATAATCTCTGAATTCCATATCTGTTGTTTCTTTTTATAATAATAGATAAACGAATTTCAGAAAAAATATTATTTCCATAGTAAGAGTAGTTTTACTATTTTTATTGCGAAGTTTTGTCAAAACGATTCTGTATTATAACTAATTGGGGTAGGTCTCTAAAAATTTACATTCTTGTCGAAATTGAACCTTCACAACTCTTGTGTTAAGATATAATACCACCAATAATTTTTTAATTCTTTACCTATCCGACTCAGAAAGATTTTTTTATTTGTATAATTATAAATAATAATTACCCTAGCTCATCATTAACTAAATTTGATGTGGATTTGGGTAATTTTATCTTGAAAGTAGTTCCTTTATCGGTTTCGCTATCTACTGAAATTTCGCCATTATGTAGATTTACAAATTCTTTAACTAAAATCAACCCAAGTCCTGTTCCCGATTCGTTATTTGTGCCTCGGGTAGTAAAACTACTTGAGATGGAGAACAGTTTTTCCAAGTTTTCTTTTGGGATCCCGATTCCTGAATCTTTTACATAAATGTCGCAAAGATTTTCATCCTCGCTATCACATCCAATTTGGACTAATCCACCGTTCGGCGTAAATTTAATCGCATTGGATATCAGGTTTCGGAATACTGTGTTGATTAAATTCATGTCTGCATTAAGAATTAACTTTTCGGGCACATTGTTTTCTATACGTATTTCTTTTTGGTTTGCTTGCTCGGAATATAAGTTTATTACAACATTAACCAAACTTTTTAAACCGAAATCAACTGGATGCAGTTCAATTCGCTTCATCTGAGTTCGCGACCATTGAAGCAAATCCTCGAGCAATTTATTTAAGTTATTCGAGGATTCTAGAATTTTGGAAATGCGATCTAACTGTTCATCCTCAGGCATCTTACTTTTAAAATTATGCATTAGTTCGCTATTTAGCAAAATAGCTTGCAATGGATTTCGCAAATCGTGCGAAATAATTGAGAACAATTTATCCTTAGTGGCATTGGTTTGTGCCAACTCGTCGTTGGTTACTTCCAGTTCAATGTTCTTTGCAGAAATCAATTCGAGCAACCGTTCCAATTCGAGCTTTGCATCTGATATTTTCTGATTCTTTTCTTCTAATTCAACATTTAATCTACGAGTTATTTTATTATTTCGATATACGAAGTAAAGGCCTGCAAGTATTAGAAATATAATTACGACAGAAGCATAAATTGTAATTTGTTTAACCTGATTATCCTTTTTTAACAATAGATTTTCTTTCTCTACTAACTGCTTTTCGAACTTTGACTGAAGGTCGTTGACGGCTTTATTGTTCTCGATACTAAACAAAGAATCTTTTATTGCGTAATAGAGATCGTTGTAGCGTAATGCATTCTTAAAATCGTCAAGTTCTGCATAAGTCCTCGATAAGCTTGGGTAATATTCATAAAGAGCATCTGTAAAATTCATTGTTTTGGCCAATTCTATTGCTCTCAACAGGTTTTGCTCTGATAGTTTAAGGTAATTTTTACGGTCTGGATTGTTTGGTCCCAGAGCTGAATCTGTTGCAATTTGAAAATAAGCAACGCCCAAATTACCTTCGAGAAGCACTATAGAACGGTTGTCTTGCTCTTGAATAGCTAAATCTAAAGCTTCGGAGTACTTCTTGATAGCTTCCGAAAAGTTATCCATCGAGGTATGTACTACTGCAATATTACTTAGGTTACGAATAATTCCCCTTCTGTCTTCCATTTCTTGAGTTATTTTAAGAGCCTTTGTATGGTATATTAAAGATTCCTTAAATTTCTGTGTTGATTGGTAAATTATACCCAAGTTGCCATAGGAAAGAGCAAGTTCTCGCTTCATTTTCAGCTTTTCAGCCAACTTCATAGCTTTAGTCGTATATTCGATTGCTTTATCATAGTTTTGAGTAGAATAGTTGAGCAATCCTATGTTGCCATAATTTCTAAGCAACCCTATTTCGTTCTTCAAGCTATCATTGATTTTCGTAGATTGTAGGAATAAATCCAGAGCTTTTTTAAAATCTGACTTGGACCAGTATAACAATCCAGAAGTATTATATGAATTGGCTTTCCAATAGGGATTATTATTCTTATTTATAATTTCCTCACTTTCCAAATTATAATTTTCAGCTATGCTTATATCTATATTTATAAATTCACGAACTAAGGATTGTAAAACCTCTAACTTAAAAGTATCTTTAAGTCCACTGTTTTTCAGTTCATTTTGCAATGAATCTATATATGCAGAATACTTAACTTGCTTATCGTCCGATTTTGAATATTGAGTAGTAAAAATCAGAAAAATTAGAATGGCAATTCTTAATATGTTTACTAAAATAATTTTCATAATATGATTTTGAATAATTTTGTAAATTAATAAAATTAGTTCTAATTATGACAAATAAATTTTTATTATTTCTGTTGTTTTTTATTAACCAAAGTTTATTTGGTCAATATACCGAAATTCATTGCAAACACTTTATTTATGGTTATCCAAAGGGCTCTCCTTCTTACAGCGACTTAATTATTCGCGATATTTATACATTAAGTTCCAACGATTCCACCAAACTCGCAGACTGGGTTGTGTATCGGTTGGATTCGGCTACAATAAGCGGACCTTCACAAAAAGAAAGAAAATGGATAGCCGATCCTTGGTTGGATCCCACCGAGACATTAGAACCAGATGATTACAAAAATGCTCCCGAAGTATTAAAAATCGACAGAGGCCATCAAGCACCACTCGCTAATTTCAAAGGTACAGATGTTGCTTGGGAAACTAATTATTTATCCAATATCACACCACAAAAATCCGATTTGAACAGAGGTGTTTGGAAGGATTTGGAAGATTGGGAAAGATTCCTGACGGTTAAATATAAACTAATTTATGTTATGACTGGACCGATTTTCGAGGAAGATTTTGGTAGGTTACCAAATGCAGATGAACCACATCGAATCCCTAGTGGTTATTGGAAAATTATTGTAATACCAAAAAATAGTAATATCGCAGATAGCTTGAATCTGCAAATTTTTGGTTTCATTTTTTCGCAAAACACTCCATTAAAAAGTGATTTGCAATCTCATCTTACAAGTATCGATGAGATAGAGCGACGAGCGAAGCTCGATTTCTTTTGGACATTGTCAGATAAAACTCAGTCCATACTCGAGTCCAGACCTAATCGATATTTTACGGATTACTTTCAAAAATAATTACCCTCGAATCAATTGCAGGAATGAACTTGGATTTTGATTAGCTTGAGCTAAGGAAGTTAATGATGCTTGTTGCAAGAATTGAGATTTAATTAAACTCAATTGTTCCTTTGCAACATCGGCATCCTCGATTCTGGAAATAGCTGCCTTGTAATTGGTTATTTGGGTTCTTAACAAGTCTTCCTGAGAATCTAAACGATTTTGAATACCACCTAAAAATGATGCGACTTTATTTGCATTATTTAAGGCAAGAGATAAACTTGTTAAAGTTGTCCCAATATTCGAGAAAGAATAAACACCCAGATCTTCGCTGTTAACATCATCCAATTGCCTTAAATCCAACCCTGTTATCCCACTAAAAATATTAGTTTTTAATGAATTAACATTAAAGTTATTGGATTCCACATTAAAGTCAGCATTATTGGATCTAAGATCAACCGCAATTGTTAGTAACGCGTTTTTAGCATTAAATCCTATTATGAAGGTACCACTAAAAGTACCATCTATCAATTGCGATCCAGAGAATACCGTGGAATCAACAATTGTTTGGATTTGTTGAGCCATGCGGTAGGAAGCCTTAGCCAAAGCTACCTTTTCGTCTGTTCCCAGTGCACCAGAAGCTGCTTGTGCCGTAGAATCCTTGATTTTTGTTATCAATGAATTAATGTTGTCGAGTGCATCCATTGCAATACTTGTAACGTTCTTGGCATCGCCGACAGTATTCATTGCAGATTGCAAGGAACCATTTCGAGCCAATAAAGCACGTGCAGTAATATAACCTGCAACATCATCAGCAGCATTATTAATCCTCAATCCTGTGGATAATCTTAATTGACGTAACGAGATATCTCTATTCGATACATCAAGTGCATTATAGGCATTTTCTGCTGGAATATTTGTTCTTATTCTCGTATTACCACCAATAGCGAAAGGCATAATTTCCTCCTAAATAAATTAACCTTGAATCAATCTTAAGAATGCTTGTGGATTTGTATTTGCTTGCGTTAATGAAATCAATGATGCTTGTTGCAAGAACTGCGATTTAATTAAAGTCAATTGTTCTTTGGCAACATCTGCATCTTCTATTCTCGATATTGCAGCATTATAGTTAACAATCTGATTCTTCAAAAGATCTTCTTGTGAGTTCAATCTGTTTACTATTCCACCTAAGAATGATGCTACTTTGTTAACATTGTTAATAGCATCTGCCAAGCTTGTCAATGTAGTTTGAATATTTGAAAAATCAAATATACCCAAATTGTTTGCATTTACTTCGTTGAAATCGCGCATATCCAATCCGGTAATTCCACCAAAGAAACCTGTATTCATCGCATTTACATCGAAATAATTACTTTCAACGTTAAATTCTTGATTACGATGGGTCATATCTACATTCAAAGTAAGCAAACTATTCGTTGCATTGCTGCCAATTACGAACGAAGCCGAGAAAGTTCCATCCAATAACTGACGACCACCAAAAACTGTAGAATCAACAACTGTTTGGATTTGTTGCGAAAAGCGGTATGCAGCTTTTGCTAATGCTATCTTTTCGTCTGTACCTGTCGCACCCGAAGCAGCCTGAGCTGTTGCATCCTTGATTTTTATCAGCAAATCGTTGATGTTTTCGAGTGAATCCATTGTTATGTACGATACATTCTGAGAATCTCCCACAGCCAGTAATGCTGCTTTTAACGACCCATTGCGAGCCATCAATGCTCGGGACGTGATGTAACCAGCAACATCGTCTCCTGCGTTGTTGATACGTTTACCTGTCGAGAGCCGTAATTGCCTTAATGAAATATCGCGATTGGATATATCAAGTGCATTATATGCATTCTCTGCAGGTGTATTTGTTCTTATTCTGGCGTTTCCACCAATTGCAAAAGGCATTATTCACCTCCATGTGATATTTTACATATTTTTTTTCAGGGGGCTGAAAATCATAATATTGTACAAATTTTCGTTATTTTTGACTAACACAACCAATGTGCCATTCATTTTTACTGTAATCATTTGAAACACCTTGTTTGGTTTTATTCATTCAAATTTATATTTTGATTGTAATGCTAAATATTCACGCCAAAATGATTTGATTTGCTGCTATGATGTCTTTATAATCCTATCATTATTCAATAATATCAATAATTTACAGATTTTTCAATATTTATTTTCAATTCTAATTAATTTATTCTTCTCTGCTTACTATTAGATATTTATTTAAGGAATGGTTAATTTTATGCAGAAATATTTGAGCAACAGATTCAGCTATCCAGACTAAAATATTGATTTTCTTTTTTAACATTTTGGTTATTAGTCAACAATTCCAAAAAAAGTGTTGTATTTTGTCAAAAAAAACAATCGAAATATTATGCCTTTTTGTTCTATTCTTATATCATTAGATTTATTTGTGTTAATTTTGAAATGAATTAATTTCTTAAAAATGAAAAACACAGAATTATTAATAATAGGTTGTGGATTGGCAGGATTGGTTGCTGCATGGACTGCTGCTGAAAAGGGAATAAAAGTTACAATTGTCAACAAAACCAATAACCTAATGAGCGGTAGTACTCCTTGGGCTCAAGGAGGAATAATATTCGAGGGTGAGGGCGACAATCCACAGAAACTTAAGGAAGACATAATAAAAGCTGGCGATGGTGCTTGTTGGGAACCTGCTGTCAATCAACTTGTTGAACTTGGTCCAAAGCTAGTAAAAGACCTCTTAATTGATACATTTAATGTAAATTTTGATTATTCCGACGGTCATTTGGATTTTACCGAAGAAGGTGCTCATTCAGTACGAAGAATAATCCATAGCAAGGATACAACTGGCAAAGCAATTGCTCAAGCTATTGTACCTTTTGTCGAGAATCATAAGAATATTACAATATTAAATAATCACACAGCAATCGACTTATTAACTCTTTCGCATCATTCTACTAATCCTTTGGACTTATACAAAAAGCCTGCATGTTTTGGTTCTTTTATTTTGAATAACACAACAAATGAAGTATTTCCAATTTTAGCCAACAATACAATTTTGGCTACGGGTGGACTTGGGCAAGTGTATGTGAATACTACAAACCCCGAAGAATCAACAGGTGACGGATTCGCAATGGCATATCGTTCTGGTGCCCGTTTGCTAAATATGCACTATATTCAATTCCATCCAACTACAGTATATAGTCCCCACGGCAGATTTCTGATATCCGAATCAGTTCGCGGCGAGGGGGCGGTACTTATCGATAGGTTTGGTCGTCGCTTTATGGAAAAATACCATCCACAACTGGAACTCGCCCCACGCGATGTGGTAGCCCGTTCAATTTATGATGTTATGCTCGAGACCAACCATCCTTGTGTGTATCTCGACATACGCCATAAGGATACCGAATGGGTGCAATACCGATTTCCATCGATTAATGCTTATCTTAGATCAGTAGG
>CAYOPF010000022.1:0-9678 GCA_964405755.1 uncultured Chloroherpeton sp. | reverse complement strand
CGAGGCGATACCCGTCGTCCCAGCTGCTCATTATGCGTGCGGAGGTGTTGGCGTTAGCTTAAAAGGCAGGACATCACTGCAGAGGCTTTATGCTATTGGCGAGGTATCGTGCACTGGAGTTCACGGTGCAAACCGATTAGCGTCCACTTCGCTACTCGAAGCTCTCACCTGGGGATGGGTCGCAGCCAACGAAGTATGCGAAACAAAGGAAGAAGACGATTATTTCCCTGATATTTTTGAGTGGAAAGATGAAACAGAAGAAATCGACAATGCACTTATCGCACAAGATTGGTTGAATATAAAACACACTATGTGGAACTATGTCGGTTTGGTTCGAACAAAAGCACGTCTGCATCGAGCGCAACAGATATTTCGACATCTTTCCACAGAAATCGAGGATTTTTACCGAAAAGCTAAAATGACCGAAGAAATAATACAATTGCGAAATGGAGTTACAACTGCCTATGCTATAACCAATTTTGCAATCGAAGATAGAACTTCGAGGGGATGCCATTATATTAAAAAATAACATAGATTTTGATTATTAATAGATTTTTACTAATTTTACTCAATTAAATTTTGCAAATATGAAACAGAAATTATTTTTATCATTGTTTTAACTTTTTTAGGTTCAAACATTCTTCTTTCGCAAGAAAAAACAATTACAGAATACCTGCAGTTGTACTCCCAAGGAAAGATGAATGAAGTATTAACTGCATTGCCTGATTTATTGGTAGAATATCCAAACGATCCCGGAGTTAAATTATTACTTGCTGTAGTATCAGAAAATGCTGAAAAAGCTGTCGAAATATACAAAGAAATTGTCCAGAAATTTCCCGAAAGCCAGTGGGCCGACGATGCCTATTGGAGATTGCTTCAATATTATGCAGTAAAAGGGGATGTGGAAAAAGCAGAATACGAACTGAATAACTTTCGCAAACGATATCCAACAAGTGAATATCTGCCTCCAGCTACAGATGTTGTCCGTACTGCACGCAGTATTGCAAACGCAAAATTAAGACAAATCGAAGATAATCTTAAAAAAGATGAAACTCAACAAATACAATCGCAATCTACGAAGAAAACCACACCTGAACCAAAAGTAGAAAAGACCGAACCCAAAAGCGGAACTGTTTCTTATGGGTTACAAGTTGGAGTTTATAGTACTATGGAAACCGCAGAAGCCGAAAAGGAAAAGTTCTTGAAAAAACGTTTAAGAACTACTATCGAAGAAAAGATGATAAACGGACAAAAACGCTTTGCCGTTGTTATTGGCAATTATTCTTCTAAAGAATCAGCAGAAGCTGCCAAACAAATAATTCAACAGCAGTGCGAATGTGAACCAGTTATTTATGAAAAATAATAATTTGGTGTAAATCGTTACTATAAGATAGTTTTGCGTTCATTGAAAATTTAATTTATCGCTGGAAGTGTGGATAGTGGCTGGGTTAACTAATTAACTCAGAGGAAAGTCCGAACTCCAAAGAGCATTGAGCTTCCTAACAGGAAGGTGGAGCAATCCACGGAAAGTGCCACAGAAAATATACAGCCAAAGTTTAGTAATTTTTCGTTACTATTCAAAATGCTTTGGTAATGGTGAAAAGGTGGAGTAAGAGCCCACCGGGTTGTTGGTGACAACAATCGCATGGTAAACCCCTCGAGGAGCAAGGGCAAGCAGATGACGTTGCAATATTATAGCAAACTTCCTGCTCGGGAGCATGTAATCGGGTAGCCCGCTAAATATGAACAAAATGGCAACATTTTGTCTAGATAAATCACTATCACTCTTTTTCATAAGAGTCACAGAATTCGGCTTACAGCATTTCCAGTAATTTTTTATTAATTTTGAAATATATATAAGGACATAAAAATGAATATACCGGACGATCCATTTATTCAAGAACTATTACCCGAGTTTGTGGATACCTGGCTGAATGATATGGAAACAAAGTTGCCATTGTACATAGAAACAAAGAATGCAACAGACCTTTATCGCTTAGCACACACTCTCAAAGGCTCTTGCTTCCAATTCGGGATTGATGAAGTAGCCCAAAAAGGAATTGAGCTAATGACTCTCGCAAAAGCCGAAGAATGGGATAAATCCTTAACTATGGGTAACGAAATTATCGATATGTTCAAAGACGCAAAGCAGTTTCTGATAGATAAGGGTTTATATCAGGGATAAACATCATGAAAACAAAAAATATTCTTAAGTCTTGCCTATTGGCTTTATTTATCCTATTTAATATAACTTATTCACAACCAGCAGGGCAAATTCGGGTTGCAGTTCTACCATTCGAAAATGCAGGTGGTAGAATGGAATATAACATCTGGAGCTATCAATTGCAGGACTCTATTGCCAAATACTTAATTTCCAAAGATCCTAACGAATTTAACTATAGGATTGTTCCAATCGATTCGATAGAAGTATTACTTGCCGAATTAAATATTAATCCCTATAATCCACAGTATGCGAGCGATATGTGGAAAGTGGTCGAAAAATTGAATTGCCAAAAAGTAATTTCGGGCAACTTTAATATACAGCACAAAAAGTTTCTTATTAATGCTTATATTTACATACCTGATCTAAAACTTCCGGACCCACGATATCAGGTTAGAGATATTTTCAAAGATATAACCGACGAAGATATTTACTCCGCTGCGGAACTAATTGGCAAAAGGCTACGTCCAGCAATACTTTCAGGTGATTAAGTCATTATGGACAATTCTAGTAAAACTATATTGATTTTCCTGTTTATTATTGTAATGCTTTTTCTTTTACATATTCTTCAGGCAATATTATTGCCGCTGTTTCTTGCTTTTTTTGTAGCTGCAATTTTCCAACCTGTAGTTATTTTTTTGAAAAGAATAAAAATTCCAACATTTATATCTATTACTCTTATTGTCATTTTTATTTTTGCAGTTTTTTTTGGAATTTTCCTAGTTGTTCAATCAACAATGAGCGATATAATTGCAGAGAGCGACTACCTCTCCAAGCAAATAACATCGAGAATAAACGATATTTTTGCATGGGCCAATGCGACATTTGGCTCCAAGCTCTCATTTAACCGCCTTTACAAACAAATAATAAAACAGATGGACACTGCATGGATTAGTCAGAGAGCCAGTGATGTATTTGGCTGGCTCTCATCCTTTACTGGTTCTACTGTGATGTTCTTCCTTTACTTAGCTGTTTTATTGTCTGGTATGGCAAATTATAAAAAATTCTTTGAATATGTCGAAGATTTCCAACCCGATGGCAAAATACTAAAATCCTACGAAAAAATACAAAAAGTAATCTCTTCCTATATGGTTATTAAATCCATATTGAACATAATAATGGCTTTGATAACTTATATCGTATGTATTTCTTTTGGGGTTAAATTCGCACTTTTCTGGAGTTTTATTACTTTTATTGTCAGTTTTATCCCAACTATTGGTTCAGTTGTTTCGACGGCTTTCCCAGGTTTGATGGCGGCTATTCAGTTCGATACCTTCAATCCAGTGATAATCTTTCTAGGTATTTTGATTGTAGCTCACTTTGTTATGGGTAATATTGTTGAACCAATAATAATGGGCACAAACATGAGTATTAATACTTTAACTGTAATTTTTGGTTTAGTTTTTTGGGGTTTTATTTGGGGAATATCGGGAATGATGCTATCTGTGCCTTTACTTGTAGTATTTAAAATTGCACTGGAACAATATACTTCATTGAGTATATTCTCACGTTTAATGGGAGTACCGGATAGAAAAGCACCTAATCCAGCTTAATTGCGGCAATTGTTACAGCTGATTTAGTATCTTTTTCGTACCATTGATTATAATCCAATAAATCTGCTTTATGAGGCTTCATTGCAATTATTTGTGAGTAAACTGGAGTCAATCCACAAATTCTCCATTTATCTTGGTCGAGTATCGCTTTTTGGAAAAACGCTTGATTGTTGATGCTTGTAAGAGTATTTATTGTGATTTTATCTTCATATTCACATTCTTCTAACTTATCTAATGCATCGAATTCATCACCAAATTTAAGTCCGATATGCGAAAAGTCCACACTTGAAATCCAGCAGACTTTTTTCCCAGAATTCTCGACAACTTCCCTTATTATTTCTAAAAATCTTGAAATCAATTCATCATCAGCAGGTTGCTTTTTGGAAATTAAAAACTCGTGAAAAGAACCAACCAAAATTGGTAATATTTTAATTTTCTTGTTACGAAATAAGTAACTAAGAATAATTGCAGAGTATTCAATAGAATGTTCCCAACGATGGGCTTGTTCGTCGATTTGCCGAACTTTGATTAATTTTAGATAATCATCGCCAAAGGAAGTTGTTGATTGCTCAAAAATTGCTTTCAACAAATCCAGATCAATTTCTATATTACCCATTGGGGTTTCGTAATGCTTCTCGGAAAACATGTAGTAGCTGGAAAAAGCAAAATGTGAAGTTCCGAAAATAATAAAGGTCTCTGCATCCGATTGAGAAATTGCATCGTATGCAGTAGCATATACTCGATGAGAGCAATCTTCCAGCGACAAATCCAGATGTGGTGCAATTATCCCCTTACTGTTTTTATCATTTTGTTCAGATATTTTCTTTTGGAATAATTTATCCATAAAAAGCAAGAATTCATCCTTATCGTCAGGATAAGACGTTCCTGCAGTAATCATCGGTCGGGATATCGACATCAAATACTGACT
This sequence comes from uncultured Chloroherpeton sp., assembly GCA_964405755.1. Classification (GTDB taxonomy): domain Bacteria; phylum Bacteroidota; class Ignavibacteria; order Kapaibacteriales; family UBA2268; genus GWF2-33-9. The sequence continues at coordinate 4,976 of CAYOPF010000022.1, read as the reverse complement.
TTCGTCTTGTTTAAGAAAATCCTGGAGTTTTTCACTTTCCAGAAATCCCATATCATCCAATTCTTTAATTTGCTCTAATATATTGTCGGCATTTTCGATTTTAAACTCTTGTCGGAATACCTCGCGGAAGGTGTTTTCGGTTATGTTTTCCTTTAAGAAGTATAGAATAGAAAACATTTCTGGAGTTACAACGATTGGATATTTAGCTATAGCCTTTCGGTCGTTAAGTAGAACTAAGTCTTCGTCTTCATGCTTGATTGGTCTGATATCCAAATCTTTACGTAATTTGGGAATTATGCCATCGAACATATCAATTCACTGTTTTTCTTTTAATAACTATTATTGTCTTATCGTCATTATAGTTGGAATTAGCTGAAAAATGCTGTACCGACTCCATTATCAGCATTGCAATTTCTTTTGATGATAATGTCTTGTTTTCCTTAATAATATCCATCAATCTTTCGTGGCCAAACATTTCATTTGTCAGGTTTTGTGCCTCAGTAATACCGTCGGTAGTTATTACCATAATGTCCCCAGGTCGTAATCTTGTGTTTTCTACATTGTACTTTTGGTTCGGCACTATGCCCAAGATTCCGCCAGTAGACCCCAAAAACCTGAAACTTTCGTCATCTGCCCTATAATGAAGTGGTTCTACATGACCAGCACTTGAATATAATATTAATCTATTGGAAGAATTAGTCAGTTCGCAGTAAAACATCGTTACAAAACGCTCTAATGGGAATGTTTCGAAAATAAGATTATTCAAATTATAGAATAAAGCCGAAATTTTTGAGGAAAATTTGAGTGCCATTTTAACTGCTCCTGAAACAAAAAGAGCTTGAATGGCAGCAGACAGCCCCTTGCTTGCAGCATCTGCTACAAGTATTCCAATGCGGTCTTCCTCGTTCTCCAAACTTTCGAAATAATCAAAATAATCTCCTCCCACTTCACTGTCGGGCAAGCAAACACCAAATATTTCGAAATCTGCAAAAGAAACTGAGTGATCGGGGAAAAGTCCTTTTTGTATATCCGCGGCTTTGTGGATATCGCGTTGAATTTTTTCCTGATATTTTAATAATTTATAATCTTTTAATCTGGATGAAGCAGCGGTACCAATGATTGATAAAGTTTCGTAGAAGGATTGCAAAATTTGTTCAGCATTAAATCCTAAAACGTACTCATAAAATCTTCCGAAATTATTTCTAATAATTTCGCCGACACCTGTTACCGAATAAATAAATATACCGCTATCCTTTAGTAATTGGTCAGTTTCGCGACGGAGCATTGTTCCTTTCTGCCACAAGTCTTTTAGGACCGGTTGGTCGTCTATGGACAGAGTGTAATTCTCGGGTATTTTCTTTACATTGCCGTACTGATAAATCAAAGTATATGTATTATCTTCTGGATTTTTCCTCCAGATTCTACCACCAATTATTTCAAAATCGGGAATATCGACAACTCTTTCGACAAGGTTAGTTAAAAAGGATACTTCGTCATTAAACTTTTCATGAGTAATTTGTTCGACGAGTTTATATATTCGCTTTTGTAGTGAGCTTTGTTCTTTTTGCATTTAAGGTTATTTAATGAATTTTAGTTTACGAAGTTCTTGTCGGATTATATCCAAATTCTTGGCATCTATGTTTATCAGTGGCATTCGTACAAATCCCTGAATAAGTTCCATTTCCTGAAGAATGACTTTGGCAGGAACGGGATTAGTTTCGATAAAACACAAATTCATTAGATCAAGATATTTGTAGTGAAGTTCTTTTGCTTTGGAAAATAATCCTTGTGAAGCTAAATCTGTAATAGTTTTTAATTGCTTAGGAGCAAAATTGGAAAATACCGAAATCACACCTTTTGCACCTAAAAGCATTGCAGGAAGTGTTAATGCATCGTCTCCGCACAATACTGTGAAATTCTTTGGAGCATTTTTGATTATCTGCATAATTTGTTCCAATTCACCTGATGCTTCCTTGGTTGCAACTACATTTTTACATTTTTTTGCAATTTCTATTTGAGTTTCTGGTAGTATATTAACCCCTGTGCGTCCCGGCACATTATAAATAATTTGTGGGATGGTAACATTTTCGCTAATTGCCATAAAGTGGTTAAGTAAACCTAACTGCGAAGGTTTATTGTAATATGGTGCGACCAAAAGCAGTGCATCCACGCCAGACTCTTTGGCAAGTATCGATAGTTCATTAGTAGCTTGGGTGTCGTTCGAGCCAGTTCCTGCAATAATTGGCACTCGTCCTTTTGCAACGTTGACTGCTTTGACAAATAAAGCAACTTTTTCTTTAATCGATAATGTTGCACCCTCACCAGTAGAGCCACAAACTACTATCCCATCAACTTTATTTTTAATTTGGTACTCGATTAATTTTTCGAATGCATCGAAATCGATCGATAAATCACTTTTGAAAGGAGTAACAATTGCGGTTATAACACCAAATGGTTGGTAATTTTTCATAAAACTCCTTTTTTGTTATTTTGAATATATATAAAATTATGAAAATTATTTTTATGTTAGTACAAAATGATAAAAAAAATTATAACACGCATTTATTTGGGCTACAAATTAGTTCGTCGCGGTTAATAGTCAGTATTAATTCGTAATCTCGTTGAACTATCTGCTCTTCTTTGTACCATTTTACAATATAATTGAGAAGCTCGTCAACAACAAAATCAACGCCTCGTGGAACCAATGAATAGTTTATCCATTTTCCATCCTTTGTGTCGATAATGAATCCGGCTTTGTTTAGTATGGATAGGTGTTTGGAAACAGTTGCTGTGGTAAGTCCTAACAATGCAGTAATTTCGCATACGCATAATGATTTGTGGCTTAACATCATCAAAATCCTTAACCTGTTTGGTTCGGCCACAACTTTCAATTTTTCTATTTTCCGTTTGAAATTACTACGAGATTCAATCATAATTTGAATATTGTTTTAATTTTTGGTAGGATTAAGTACCGAGGGAGGGATTTGAACCCCCGACACACGGATTATGATTCCGTTGCTCTAACCACCTGAGCTACCCCGGCATGTTTACTATATTAAAGAACATTTCAATTTTGAGAACTACAAAATTAATCAATTTTGCAAAATTATTAAGAACTTTCTAAAAGTTTTTTAATTTCGTCTCGCAATTTTGCTGCAACTTCGTAGTTTTCGTCCTTTATTGCTTTGTCCAATTGGCTTTGGAGAACATCAAGTTTACGGTTGCCAGATGTGCTTGGAGTTGGTTTGGGATAATCATCAACTGGTTTTACATAGTTAACATTTTCTTCGCTGTCCTCGTTCTCACCTGCCAAGATGCCAGCTTCATCTATAATTTCCGAGTTTACAAAAATTGGTACATTCATACGAACTGCAATTGCAATAGCATCGCTGGGTCGGCAATCCACTTTGATAGATCCACCATCTAAAACCATTTTGGCATGGAATGTTCCTTCTTCCAACTCATCAATGTACACTTCTTGCATTTGAGAGCCGAGCGATTCGAGAATGATTTTAATCAAATCATGGGTCATCGGCCTTGGTGGCACAATGCCTTCCAACTCGAAAGCAATTGCTTGTGCTTCGAATGCTCCAATGATTATTGGTAATCTTCTGTTGCCGTCCAATTCTTTCAAAACCAGTGCAAATGCATTACCTCCGGGTGTTGCCGAAATCCCTAATATCACTACTTGTATTTTATCCATTTCCATTTTTAAATCATTTTATATTTTTGACGAAAATTGTAAAGATAAATTTATTTTTATTGTTCATTGTAGAGTATGCTAATTATTTTATCAACAACAATTTTGCTTGAACCTGCTGAATTGTAAACATATTCCTTTGCAATCCGACCATATTCCTTTCGAAATTCGTTGTTCAAAATTAAAAACTTTAACCAATCAGCGAGTTCTTTTTCGTTATTTATAATCTTGAGTGCTTTTGTTTTATTAAGCAATTGTGCATCTGTAGATTTAGACAAATTCGGTCCTGAAATAATAGGCAGTCCAAAGCCAGCTGGTTCGGCAACGCTATGGATACCTTCTCCGAAAGCTCCACCAATGTATGCTATGTGTCCGTATTTATACAATCCAAGCAGATATCCGATTTCATCCACAATAATGTCTTTACCTAACAATTTCTCGTGAACCCATTTGCAACCTTTATCTTGTAAGCATTCTCTTATCCGCGACGATAAGGCATGAGCAGGTATTAATGTTGATAAATTGTCGATATGTGTTTCTGTTGGTTCATGTGGGACATATACTACTTTTATATGAGCATCGATGTCTTTTCGAACTTTGTCGATTGCCGGTAATAGAAATTTTTCATCTTGTTCCCAAATACTACCTGCAACAATTATGATTTCTTTTTCATCAAAGATTCGACTATCCAGTACTTCATCAGTCAAAGATTCCCCTACTTTTTGTACTATTCTGTCGAAACGGGTATCAGTTAAGGTACGAACTTCGCACTTAAGGTTTAGTTGCTCGAAATAATCTGTATGACGACTTCCAGAAGTAAGAATCAGATTAAACAGATTTAGATTATCTCGCAGAAAAAAGCGTGTAAATGTAGATTGACGATAAAAATTATTGGTGGGTAAAGTTGCATTAACTAATACAGCTGGGATATTCCTTTTCTTGAGTGCTAATAAATGATTTCGCCAAATCTCATAACGAACAAAAATCGCTATATCGGGATTAATAGCATCTAAAAATCTCTCTGCGTTTTCTATTGTATCAAACGGCATATAGCAGACTTTATCCACAAAGGTGTAATTCTTTTGATTGTTATATCCAGAAGGAGAAAAAAAACTTGCAATAATGTAAAGATAATCTCTGTTTTTTTTAAGTTCTTCAATAACAGGTTTGATTTGTTCAAACTCGCCCATTGATGCTGAATGTATCCAAATTACTTTTTTATAGTGTGGGATGTCTTCGAATATGTTCCACGAAGCACCAATTACTTTTTCGCGTT
>CAYOPF010000021.1:0-29547 GCA_964405755.1 uncultured Chloroherpeton sp. | reverse complement strand
TTCTTATTTTATTCGATTTTATGTAAATAGAATCCTGAAACTCGGTTCCTGGGATTCTCTGATTGAAAAACAATAAGGAACCTTGCCAACCAATATCGCTCTCTTGTCGGTACAAACCCTTTAATTGCAATCTTGAACCAGTTCCAAACAAATTATATTCGTCGAATTCCACTCCATAGTTATTATATCCTGCACTTGAATTAATATCTGGTAATAAATAAGTGGACCAGCTATCTTGGGTTGTAACAATAGCATTAAATTGGTTGTAGCCGATAGAATCGAGTTCGATTTTGGCAAGTGTGAATATACCGACCGAACGCAGATTTCTCTCTGTTTCGTCCAATAATTCCATTTCCACGTTTGCGTTTTCGCCGAAAAGCAACTCATCTTTTACCACATATTCGGCGGTTTTAAAATGCAGTGCATTGAGTATCTTGCCCAATAGGGTACTATCGCCATCTCCAACATCCTTTCGGACAACCTCGATATTTTTAATATATATTTCTTGTTGCGAATATACCGATTTTAGCGATAATATTAATATTATTGACAATAAACCTAACTTCACCATTTCCAACCTACGCTAATCTTCCTTTGCTTAAAAAATCTATTTGTGATAATCTCGAGGTAGTGAGCATCGGTTTGGTTGAACGAGGCAAATTCGGTACTATCAATATCCAATACTGCAATTAATTTACCTTCGTTGAAGACTGGAATTACAATTTCGGAATTGGAACGGTAGTCGCAAGCAATGTGCTCGGGATCGGAATGAACATCATCAACAATTTGAATTTGTCGTAATCGGGCGGCGCGGCCACAAATACCCCGATCATAGCTAATATGGATACACCCAAAAGTTCCTTGGTAAGGACCGATAATCAAGGCATCATCATCGACAATATAAAATCCAACCCAAAAAAAGTGAGGAAAATTATACTTAAGTTCCGAATTAATAGCCGACATCAAAGTTATGATATTGGTCTCTCCCTCCAAAGCATTGGTTAAATCTTCCAAAACTTTTTGGTAAACACCGATTTTTATTTCTTTTTCCATAATTTAACTAATAGTAAATCTAACAAAATTAACAAAAAACGGGAAAACTTTCGTAACTTTGTGATTTTTATATTTGTTATGATACAAATTCTAAATTTATATAAATCCTTTGGCGAAAAGTCTGTCCTTAAAAATGTTTCAATGAACATTAAAAAGGGCGAAACCACATGTATTATTGGTAAATCTGGTAGTGGCAAGAGCGTTCTGATAAAGCATATCGTAGGGTTGTTGGAGCCCGACAGCGGTACTGTTTTTTTCGAAGATTACGAAGTGCCAAAACTAAGCAGAACCGAAATGTTTAAGTTGCGGGAAAAAATGGGATATGTTTTCCAGGGTGCAGCTTTATTTGATTCTTACAATGTTTTCGAGAATGTTGTTTTGGGATTATTCGAACGCGGACTAAGGGATATGAAATACCTCGAAAGCGAAGCAAGAAGAGTGTTGCAAGCCGTGCAACTATTGCCAAACATAACCGAAGTGGGACAGAATTCCTTCGAAAGAGAGTGGAAGATATTATCCGAAAAGATGCCTTCGGACCTTTCGGGAGGTATGCGAAAACGCGTCGGAGTGGCCCGTGCTCTAGTAGGAACTCCTGAATATATATTTTATGACGAACCTACCACCGGGTTGGATCCCGTTACAAGCGAACAAATCGATGATTTGATTTTGAATATTCAGCGAAAACTGAAAGTAACATCGATAGTAATTACTCACGACTTGTTCAGTGTTTATAAAATCTCGGACAGGGTTGCGATGCTTCATAATACCGAAAAGATTTTTGACGATACTGTGGAAGTTTTTAAAAATAGTAACCTGGTAGAAGTAAAAGAATTTCAATTTCGTTATAATTAATATAATTATAGATATTTATAAATAAATTTGAATGTTAAACTAAAATGATAAACTAAATGGAAAGAACAGAACAAGAATTGCGCAGATTAGAAGAATTGGAACTATTAGAACAGCAAGGTATAATTGCCTATCCATATTCTTTCGACAAAACGCACGATGCTGCAACAATTTTGAAAGGATACAGCGACGACAATCCCGAACAATTTGCAAATGTATCCGTAGCTGGTCGCATAATGACTATAAGGAAAATGGGGAAAGCAAGTTTCTTCCATATTTTAGATTCAACCGGTAAGATACAGATTTACATTAAACGAGACGACGTTCCAGATTTTTACGAGCATTTCAAGCTGCTGGATATTGGTGATATCGTTGGGATTAAAGGATATGCGTTCCGAACAAAGACGGGAGAAATATCGGTACATACCCGCGAAATACAGATATTGTGTAAGTCTTTAAAACCTTTGCCAGTGGCAAAAGAAGAAATTGATGAACAGGGAAATAAAACTGTTTATGATGCTTTCTCGGATAAGGAAGTTCGTTACCGACAACGTTATGTAGATTTAATTGTTAATTACGATATACGTCAAGTATTTATAAAACGTTCAAAAGTTATCTCGGAAATGAGGAGATATTTCGACGAACGTGGTTGGTTGGAAGTGGAAACCCCAATTCTACAACCTTTATATGGTGGTGCATCTGCTCGTCCATTCATCACTCATCACAATGCATTGGACATTCCATTGTACTTGAGAATTGCCGATGAACTATATTTAAAGCGTTTGATTGTTGGTGGATTCGAAGGTGTTTACGAAATAAGCAAGAACTTCCGTAACGAAGGAATGGACAAGATGCACAATCCCGAATTCACTGCTATGGAAATTTATGTAGCCTACAAAGATTACAATTGGATGATGGAAATGGTCGAGGATTTACTTTCTACAATTGCTCAAAATGTGCTTGGAACAACCGAAATAGAATACGATGGCAAACAAATTTCTCTGCAAAAGCCATTCCGAAGAGCAAAGATGTTCGATTTATTCAAGGAATATACAGGTTGGGATTTATTAGGAGTATCCTACGAAGAATTGAAGAAGTTGAAAGATGAATATCATTTAGAAATACCCGACAATGCAAGTTATGTAAAAATATTGGATGAACTTTTTAGCGAATTGGTGCAACCGCACCTGATTCAACCAACATATGTTATCGATTACCCAATCGAAATGTCGCCATTAGCCAAAAAGCATCAAAATCAAGAAGGATTAGTCGAGCGATTCGAGCTATTCATTAATGGAGGAGAAGTTGCAAATGCCTTTTCGGAATTGAACGACCCCCGCGATCAGCGTAACCGATTGGAGGAACAAGCTATCCAGCGAGCTGGCGGCGACGACGAAGCAATGGTGTTGGACGAGGACTTCTTAAATGCAATCGAAATTGGAATGCCTCCAACTGCTGGCTTGGGTATAGGGATAGATCGCTTTGTAATGTTGCTTACTGGTCAAACATCAATAAGGGATGTGCTGTTTTTCCCAACAATGCGTCCAGAAAAGTAGGAACATCTTTTATTGATTATCGGTTTTATCGAATTTCTTTCTCTTGATTTGAAATATTATGAAATAAATCAATTGAGGGACAAATAAGAAAAGGATAATTAGATAAAGCAAGGCAAATTCGTAAATAAATATAAAGGAAAATACGAGAATTCCCAATATGATGTGGTAAGTGAGCATTATGCTATCTGCTCTAATCCCGGAATATTGGTTTTTCTCGATTTTTTCTTTTGATGTTGCAAGAAATGTAACGCCCAGAATCGACATTATTAATATTAGGGGGTAAATCAGGTTTTGCTTTTGTACTTTAAAAAATTCCATACCGAAAAAATTTTCAGTAACCAAAGCAAATACATTTACCTTAAGGAAATCATAACCAACATTGAAAATGACTTTTATCAAAATTATTGATAATACAACAAAAAGCAGAAGGAAGCCAATCCATCTAATTTTATTTGGCAACAAATATTTAGGTTCCATTTTTTGTCCCTAAGAAAAGACTAAATTACGAAGTTTTTTTCAAAATTGTTATAGCTCTTCTACAACGAAATTGGAGTTTGTGTATATGCAGATATTTGCAGCTATTTGCAAACTTTCTTCCACTATTTGACGGGCATCCAGATTGGAATGTTTTAATAGTGCAGTTGCTGCCGCATAAGCAAAATTGCCACCCGAACCTATTGCAATAACTTTTTCTTCTGGCTCGATTACGTCACCAGTACCACTGATTAGGAAGATATTGGTTTTGTCCATAACAATCAGCATGGCTTCCAACCGGCGAAGATATCGGTCGGTACGCCAATCTTTAGCAAGCTCGATTGAGGCTCTTTGTAAATTTCCCCGTTGCGATTCCAATTTTTCTTCGAATCTTTGAAGCAGAGTAAAAGCATCGGCAGTAGCTCCAGCAAATCCGGTGAGCACTTTCCCGTCGTATAACGAGCGGACTTTACGGGCATTTCCTTTCATTACGGTATTATTGAAGGTAACTTGACCGTCGGCACCCAAAACTGCTTTACCATCTTTGATTAAGCCTATAACTGTTGTGGAATGTACTTCGGGATAAAATTTATTTTCCATTATCTTTTTTTCTGTTTGTTATTAATATTCTCGTTTAAATGGTTTGAACCAAGTTTCGCCAATGCTAAGATCAATTACCAATCTACTAAAATACTCATTTACCAATCCATTGGAAGTAGTTCCTCTTTGACCTAATATCAAAGCGAAATCCAACAAACCACTTTCGGCAAATGGCATACCTGCTCCAAGACTTAATTTTAATTCATTAATATTTTGGCCAGCTACTTCATAGTACAAAGAATTGTAAGTAAGACCGAAACGATAGTCAATTCTATCTAAATAATCTGCTCTTCTGTTAGGATTGCCGTAACGCACACCACCAAAAGAAATTTCGGTACCATTTCGGAACTTATTGAAAGTAGAGTTGGAGTAATTGAAATCATTGATTATTAATTGTTTGAAATCTGCTCCTAAGAGGAATTTTCCTGTTTTATACGACATTCCGAAACCAAAAGATTTTGGCGGGCTGATGTCGAAATTCTCGATAAATGAGGTATCGGAGGATAATTCCGAGCTATAACGTTTGTAACGCTCGACCGAAAGTTTTCCATAATCCCCGTAATATGCACCTACCGATAAAGACTGATTGATTTCATAGAACGTACCCAATTTGTAACCCAAACCAGAAAAATAGTCTTCCTGGTCGTAATAGGTCGAAAAAGTGTAAGCAGCAGGATAGGTAACTTCGTTCGTATATATTACTGAACCAAAATTACCAACTATTGTGCCTCCTATATGCAAACCCTCTATTACCTTGGAACCAAAGTTTAAGAAAAAGTTCGATAATCCGCCACTGCCTGTGAACGAGGATGTTCCTTTTATTGTTTGGTCCAAATACTGAATTTCGAAGTCCTTCGATACAGCAAAGCTAACTTTGGTCGAAGGTACGAGCCCAAGCGATGCGGCAATTTTTTTAGAACTGTCGAAAACAAAAGCAATTACTAAACCATTTATATTTCCATTGTTTTGGAATAAATTTGATTTCTCGGACGAGACAAAGTTTTGGTTAAATCGGTAACCTGTTAGTAGTCTTGTGGTTGTTAATTGGGAAATCATTGCTGGGTTAGTAAGATTAATTGTCGAGGCTAATGGCATAGCAACCGAAGTGCCTCCCATCCCTTCGTAACCCGAAGTTACTGTCGAATTAATGTCGCCCAAGCCGAATATTGAATAATTTGAGCCACCTTGAGCTTTTAGCATATTTCCCGAAACTGCTAAGAGTATTATTATAATAAATATTCTTTTCATAATTTTATCTTTGCCTGCGGATTGTGTAAATTACTCTCAATTTTGGACGTTTGTTAGTGTCTGCATCGTTACTACCATGGAAAACATATCTGTCTAATCTTCGATAAAGGGATTCCATATCCGAACCGCGCACCTGCAACTTGCCCTTACCGTCGTTTCTGTTCCATAATTCTGCTGCTGATGTTATACTTGGGCAATAATATTTCGTTAAGTTGGTATCCGAGGCTTCCATGTAGTAGTAGTAACTACCGAATAATTTTTTGGATGTATCGGGTAAAAAGTCAACTCTAAAGTCTTCCACTTGCTTCAAATTACCAATTATGGAATTTTCCTTGTCTATCGTAAATTGCATATCCATTTTACTAATACCAGCAAATGGGGGTATCATTGACAAATCGAATTTAAGATTGGTGCGAACATCCAAACCACCCTGGAAAACAATTTTGTCGTCGTCGAATTCTGGATATTTGATAAAAGAGCAGGTTATTGCTGCATCAAGATTCACTGTATCTTTTTTATTCTCTTTGTTTTGGAAAACAATTTTAAGTCCTGGCAAAAGTACACTGCCCACCCCTTGTCCATTAAAAGAATGTACTGCATTCGAGCCGAAGTTAGGTATTAGTGCTATACCCCAGTTAACAATGTATGCATTGGTATCGGTTCTTCTTTGCAACCAGTCTGTTATAATTTTTTTGTTTAGTGGTATTTCCAACGATTTCATAGTATCGAGCAAATCGATTTTCCCTTCGAACGAGCCAATATCGTAGGACAACATTCCTGCCGCCGAAAGAGAATCGTAGTTTGCATTGGAGGACCAATAGTTCTCAACTTTTTTTATTGAAAAACCGAAATTCGGGCTAAGAGTATCGCCCAAAGCATACCTTCCTGGAAAGAGGAAGAGAGTTACACTTTCGATATCCGATTCTTTAATGTACGATATAGAATCTGGTAAATATCCAAATCTAATTGCAGAAAACACTTCTGTACCATTAGACTTACCAATAAAGAAATTAGCAGTATTAAAAGCGCATTGCGATTTAACCTCTCTTTCTAAACCATAAATTAAGTTGGTATCGGAATGAGAAATGATTTTTATACTTACAGTATCGCTAATCAAATCATAAGCTACATCTGTTGGCTTTTCGTTGCATGCATATAATATAAAGATAGATATAAAAAAGCCTAAAACATAATTGAATCGGTGCTTCAACCTATTTTCCTTTCAATAATTTTGTATATAAGTTCTTGTACTCTTTTGCATAAGGTTCCCAGTCGAATTTATGCTGTTGAGCATTTTCGATAAGTTTATTAAACGTATCTTTATCGTCAAATATTTTAATAGCCTTATCAATTGAATTAAAAAACTGGTTTTTATTTTTTCTTTGGAAAATTAGTGAATGACCCTTTTTAGTCTTTTCGTCGTAGGGTTTAACAATATTTTTATCTAAATAAAAGTCGTCCACAACTGGCACACAACCGTACTTGATCGCATAATGTATGTTGAGGTTTGTAGGGTCGTGGTTATCTAATGATAAGTAAAAATCACACCCGGCAAATAATTGATGGTGAATGGTCATATCAGTAGTGAACATTACTCTCAATGATTTCTTGTATTTCTTGGATAGTAGTTTTAATGTGTTTTTATATCTGGATTCTAATCGAGCCATTACAAAGAAAATTGCCTTTTCGTCCTTGAATATGTGAGGAGCATTTTCTACGAAATACTCAATTGCTTCGTATTCATTCACATCTAGTATGAGACCAAATAACGGCAAAGATGGATCATAATCCATATCGAAATTAACAAATAGATTGGCTTTATTGTTATATTTAAATTCTTCTATGTCGTATTCTAATTTATAGGCAATTTGTTTGTCCTTCTTAGGGTCGCATGTGTATTGATCCATACCGACTGGAATAAAATGATAATCCTTTTGTTTAATGAATTCATTCAATCCGTTGGACAAAGTGTCGCTTTTCAACACTTCTTCCATATATAGCTTGTTGGAAAATACAATTGAATCGGCAAATAAAATGCCAGGCTTTAAGAAGTTAAACTTATCTTTGTGATAAAAGTGTTCTTTATGCTCTTTTTTTAATCCAGTTTTGTCGAATAATGTTTTATTGGTTACTACTTGTTCTTCGATATTATGTATATTTAACACAAATTTCGTTTTTTCGAATTTCTCTGGAAAAAGGATTTTTAGGAAGGCAGCCACCAAAGATGTTTCTCCATCATTATAATGAACAATGTCGGGTACCCAATCCAAAATACCAAGTGTTTCTACTACTGATCGGCAAAAGAATAAATAACGCTCTGGATTATCGGGATAAAGTTCCAATGTTTTAAAATCTCGGTAAACACCTTTCCTCTTCGAGAAAAACTCATCATTAGTTGTAATGTATGCTTGTACTTTGGTTCTGGGGGAATTCATAGAAGAACTTTTGATTGAGGATAACGCTGAAGCTTTTCCCATTGGAATTTCCAAATCTGTCAATCTTTTGATATAGTGTATTTGAAATCTTCTTTCGGATGTTACACCATAACGGGGCATAAACAAACGGATATCAACCCCTTGCTCTCTCATTGCCATTACATAGGAATATGATATATCTGCTAATGATTGTACGCGAACATATGGTTGAGATTCACTGGTTACGTAAAGAACATTTATTGGTTTTGCCATTTTAGTATAGATTATTGTAAATTACAAAATTACGAAAAATCTAGCAATAAATCTACGTAATTTTATTGTAATCAACAATTTCGACAGGATTAAATATCTTTATGCTGAGTGCTGCTTATAGTTTTTTTCTAATAATACCCTAAATATTCATAATTTTGAACTTTTATTGCTTAATTCTTTTCAATCTAAATGAATACAATAGCAGAATTAATACAGAATATTGAAATTATTGAAACAATTAATTTAAATAATATTACTGTAACTGGTATTACCTACAATTCTTTGGAAGTGAAACAAGACAATATCTTCTGTGCACTCCGTGGCACTGCTACCGACGGTAATATTTTTATTCCAAAAGCAATAGAGAACGGAGCAAGAGTAATTGTAACAGAAACATGTCCTTCAAAAATTTCGGAGGGAGTTACGTATATTATTGTTGAAGATGCCCGAAAAACAATGGCTTTGCTTGCAAAGAATTTTTTTGGATACCAAAACAACAAAACTAAAATTATTGGCGTAACGGGTACAAACGGAAAGACAACAATTACTTTTTTAATTTCTTGGTTATTAAAAAAATCGGGTTTCTCGACAGCAATAATTGGCACCACAGGTATTTACCTGCAAGATGAAAAAATACCTGCAACCCACACAACTCCAGAATCCGCCAAATTATACGAGGTTATCAGCAAAATAAATTCTCTTGGTATCGACTATATAGTTATGGAAGTATCCTCCCATTCGCTTGTTCAAAAAAGGGTCTATGGAATAGAGATCGAAACTGCAATTTTTACCAACTTAACTCCCGACCACTTGGATTATCACGAAACAATGGAGAATTATGCTGAAGCCAAGAAGATCTTGTTCGACACTTTGCAACCGAGCTCTTTTGCAGTAATTAATTCGGACGATATTTTTTCTGAATATGTTACAAAAAGCATTAACAATAACCAAATAATTAAAGTTGGAGAAAATACTGCATCGGATTTTGTAATTAAATCAAAAAAATCTGGTATTAATGGTATTTCTTTCGATTTATTTTGCTCAAAAACAAACAAAATAATACATTTTGATTCTAATCTGATTGGAGAATTTAATATTTCCAATTTGGCTTTGGCCCTCATTTCGGTTTCCAATTTAGGAATCGACCTTGAAAGTTTAACTAAATATACTTCCGATATAACAGCTGCTCCTGGAAGGATGGAATTAATAAAATTAGAAACAGGTTCTATTGGTGTGGTGGACTATGCCCATACCCCAGACGCATTGGAAAAAGCAATAAAAACATTAAGAAATATTAAAAATGGTGGCAAATTGATTACTGTATTTGGTTGTGGAGGCGACCGTGATAAATCCAAACGACCAGTTATGGGGCGTATTGCGTCAATTTTGTCCGATAAAGTGATAATTACCAATGACAATCCCCGCTCCGAAAATCCCGACGCCATTATTCAAGAAATTATCCAGGGTATTGAAAAATCATTTTTTCATAAAATAGATATAATTCCCGAGCGTGCAAGTGCAATTAGAACCGCGGTTAGCAATTCTCACACGGGGGATATTGTTCTGATTGCAGGCAAGGGACACGAAAAATATCAAATATTTGGAAACGAAAAAATTCATTTCGACGATCTGGAAGAGCTTAGAAAATATGAATCGAAAGAGTAAAATGGATGAATTTCTAAATAAAATTCATTTAATTGATGCATTGGAGTTGATGCGTAAGTTGCCGCCCAACTCAATTGATTTGGTATTGACCGATCCTCCTTACTTTCTTGATAAAATGGATAATAACTGGGACAGCAATACCGTTGCAAAGGTTACACAAACCGGTATAGTTAAGTCGATGCCACCTGGTATGAGATTTTCGAAGCAACAAGGAATTGATTTTTACAACTGGTTTCGCGATGTTTCGATTGAAATCATTAGAATACTTAAACCAGGTGGATTTTTCTTTTCGTTTTCGTCGCCCCGGCTATACCATCGACTTGTTTCTGCTATCGACGATTCGGGTTTTTGGATTAGAGATAGCTTTGTATGGATTTATCCTCATAACCAACCAAAAGCTATGTCGCTCAATCATTTTCTCGAAAAAATGGATATCGGCCCTGACGAAAAAGACGTTTTATCCGAAAAATTAAAGAACTGGAAAACTCCACAGATAAAATCCTGCTTCGAGCCAATCGTTATGGCACAAAAACCAACTGAGGGAACCTTCCTCGAAAATTTCATTAAATTCAAGACTGGGCTGGTTAATTCCTCAGTTAAGATAGGTAATGGTTTGTTTCCAGCAAACGTAATGAAAACAGAGGAATCTGGTGATTTGTTGGATAATTATTTCCTTGTTTCAAAACCCTCCATAAGAGAGAAAGGGTCGTACAATCACCACAAAACAGTTAAACCACTGCAATTATGCGAATACATTGTAACATTAACTACGTTCGACGAGCAGTCTGTTGTATTCGATCCATTTGCCGGTAGCGGCACCACATTACTGGCAGCAAAAATTAACAGTCGAAATTATATTGGATGCGATATAAATAACGAGTATATCGAAGTTGCAAGAAAAAGACTAAATATATAAAAAATAACTTGCTTATTTGAATTTAATTTTGTAATTTACACTTGATAAAAAAGATTTATTTAGGAGTTTGGTGGTCTCAGTAGGCTCAAATATTAGTATTTATTCTAACTTATCCGCAAACGAAAGGATTGACGGATTTGTTCAGGATAATTTACTGGTAAACGAGTTACCTAAAAACTCAACTTATAATGAATCAGACAAATTTGAAAACAGTACTATCAGCCCCAATAATTCTTATTCCGACCAAATTCAATCTAAAGTAAAGCAAAACAATCAAAAAAATAGTAATCCTAACGAAAAATCGCCTGAAGAAAAAAAGGATATTGATAATCTCCAAAAAACAGACCAAAAAGTGAGAGCTCACGAACAGGCACATCTCGCAGCTGGAGCTGGTTTAGTTAGAGGTGGCGCATCTTTCGAATATATGCGAGGACCCGATGGTAAAATGTATGCAGTTGGGGGTGAAGTAAAAATTGACATTTCACCTGTTTCCGGAAAGCCTGATGAAACTATTCGTAAAATGCAAAGTGTGATTGCTGCTGCACTTGCACCAGTAGATCCTTCTCCGCAGGACAGAGCAGTTGCTACAATTGCCCGAAACATCCAATCCAAAGCTCAGATGGAAAAATCCGAAGATGGAAGAAAAAGTTTGCAAAACAATAAATCTTCAAGCAAATTTGAGCCGAATAATAATAATACCAAACCTGATAATATTCAACAAAACAACATACAACAACCCGAGAACTCAGATGTAGAAAAGAATGATAGAAATTCTAAAAATCGAGTTGTTAAGCAATACATTATTAACAATCCCTATCAAAACCTCGACAAAATTTTGAGCAAGTCGATATAATTACTAAAAATATGATACCAATTAATAAATTATTTATATAGTAAATCGTCACTCGTTTTTTACTTATCAATTTAATATGAAAATAACCGACGATGTACAAGGCTTGAAATCTTTATCCCAAGCCATAGATCAAATAAAATCAGAAATAGGTAAAGTAATTGTCGGACAAAACGACATTATCGACCAACTATTAATAGCAATCTTCGCACGTGGGCATGTCTTGCTAATTGGCGTTCCGGGCTTGGCTAAGACACTATTAATCCGAACCCTGTCCCAAGCATTGGATCTAAACTTCAGTAGAATTCAGTTCACTCCCGACCTAATGCCAGGCGACATAACTGGAACAGAAGTTATCGAGGAAAATATTTCTACAAAAGAAAAAGTATTTAAATTCATCAAAGGACCTATTTTCTCGAACATTGTTCTTGCCGACGAAATCAACAGAACTCCGCCCAAAACTCAGTCTGCATTGTTGCAAGCAATGGAAGAAAAAGAGGTTACTGCCGCCGGCAATACTTACAAATTATCTCATCCGTTTTTTGTGCTTTCCACTCAAAATCCCATTGAACAAGAAGGAACCTATCCTTTGCCAGAAGCACAGTTAGACAGATTTATGTTTAATATTTGGCTTACTTACCCAAACCGCCAAGAGGAAATTAATATCGTTAAGTCCACAACTACCGAGCATATCCCCGAAGTGGACAAAATATTGAATGCAGAACAAATAGTAGAATTCCAAAATTTGGTAAGACGGATACCTGTTGCTGATAATGTAATAAAGTTCGCAGTGGATTTGGTACGCGAAACACGCCCCGAAACAACATCTATGCAGGTAGTTAAGGATTATATTAATTATGGAGCTGGTCCTCGTGGCTCGCAGTACCTTATTTTAGGAGCAAAATCACGCGCTGCATTATTAGGAAAATTCTCACCAGATATCGACGATGTCCGTGCAGTAGCTGTCTCCGTGCTGCGTCACAGAATAGTTACCAATTTCAATGCCGAAGCTGATAATTATACTTCCGAAAAAATTATACAAAAACTAATTGAAGATATAAAGAAATAAATAAAATGACTGAATTATCAATCAACCGTGTTAATGAAATTCTTAATTATGCTGAAAATCAAAAAGTAGTTGTAATTGGCGACTTAATGCTCGACAAATTTTACTGGGGTAATGTTTCGAGAATCAGTCCTGAAGCTCCCGTACCTGTTGTAGAGTTGGAAAAAGAGACCTTGCACTTAGGTGGTGCGGCCAATGTTGCTACCAATTTAAAGTCTTTGAAATTAACCCCTATTATGATTGGGGTGATAGGCAAAGATCAAACTGGAGAAGAGTTGCTCAATTATGCCAAGAATATTGGGATAAATACTCATGGAATTTTTGCAGCACCCGATAGACCGACTACGGTAAAAACCCGCATAATAGCCAATAGCCAGCATGTAGCAAGATTAGATAAGGAAGTTATCAGTGATATCGACATTAGCATTCAAAATTATTTTCTCGAATTTTTGCAATCTCAGAAGGACGTAAAAGCAATTATAATCGAAGATTACAACAAAGGTATGTTGCCAAAGGAATTCATACGAAAAATCATAGACTTCGGTCGTTCCCAAAATATCTTTATTTCAGTGGACCCAAAACAGCAGAACTTTTTTGAATTCCAAAATTCCGATTTATTCAAACCAAACAAGAAAGAAGCAAGCAAAGCTTTAAATATTACAATCAATTCTAAAGAATGTGTTCAAGAAGCTGGTTTAAAGTTGATGGAGAGCCTTAAATGCAAAAACCTTCTTCTTACTCTCGGAAGCGAAGGAATGATATTGATTCAGGAAAGTCGCGAAATCTTTTCGGTGCCAACAAGAGCTCGTCAAGTGGCAGACGTTTCGGGAGCTGGCGATACTGCAATTGCAACCTACACTGCCGCCCACATTGGCGGTGCTAATCCAATAGAAGCAGCATCGATGGCAAATTACGCGTCAGGTGCAGTTTGCGAGAAAACCGGCGTTGTTCCAATCGAAATTAACGACTTAATATCATCAATAAAAAGAAACGGTTTATCAAATTATAAATAAACTTGATACTAACATTTACTAATCTAGATTCCTGCTTATGTAGCAAAAACTTAGCATTGAAACAACCTGTTTAATTGTGTAAGGAAATTAAATAAAATATTTAATTAAAAATTACTTAAAAATTCGTTAATTGCGGTTGGAACTAAGAAAATTGTCGAGACAATTCCTGCAATAGCACCCCAAATGTGTGCATCGTGGTTAATCATATCCATACCTCTTTTGGATGCAAAGTAACTCCAAAGAATATATAATATGGCAAAAATATAAGCAGGCAAAGGAAAAGGAACAGGAAATATCATTATACCCGAAAATGGATTAAGTAAAATGTACGAGAACAAAACACCCGAAATCGCTCCAGATGCTCCTATAGAACGATAATCCAAATTATTTCGATATTTTATCACTGTAGCTAAGTTGCCAACCAATAAAGATATTACATAAATCAAAATAAACCGAAAACCTCCTATCAATGCTTCCAATGTAGGACCAAAGAAGTATAGGGTAAGCATATTGAATGCTAGATGAGCCAAATTTGCATGGACAAGTGCGCTTGTAAAAACTGAACTAAATCCTCTTCGGTAGGCAACCTTGTTTGGATTTAACGCAAATTTATCCAGCAAACTTTGGTTTACATATAATGCATAGAACGAAACACCAGCAGTTACAATAAGCACAAAAGACGAAAATGGCAAATTACCGTTCATCGCAACCTCACATTTTTGCAATTAATTTCGAAAGCAAGTGCGTCATCAGTGGTTCGGTGTGGAATGCTGCTTCGATAATTTCTTCCAACGAGACGGGTTTTAGGTTGTCGGGATAGCATTCGTCAGTAATGATGGAGATGCCAAGAATTTCTAATCCAAGGTAATTACCAACAATGCACTCTGGCACGGTACTCATTCCGACTACGTCGGCACCAATAATTTGCAACATACGGTATTCGGCTTTGGTTTCCAGGTTGGGGCCAGTCATTGCGGCATACACCCCTTTGTGAACCTTTATTTTTTCCTCCAAAGCAACATCCTCGGCAAGTTTGATTAACCGACGCGAATAAGGTTCGCTCATATCCGGAAATCGTGGTCCCAATTCATTGTGATTTTTGCCAATCAAAGGATTGTCGCCCAATAAATTGATATGGTCTGTTATCAACATTAAACTTTTAAGTGGTATATTTGGATTTACCGTTCCGCATGCATTCGAAATAAACAAGGTCTTAATTCCAAGTTTTTTCATTACATAAATAGGAAAAGTTGCTTCCTGCATCGAGTAGCCTTCGTAATAATGCATACGTCCCTGCATAGCAACAATTTCTTTTCCGAACACATTTCCAAAAATTAAGCGGCCACGATGACTTTCCACTGTCGAAAGTGGAAAATGAGGGATATCTTGATAATTTAATACTTTATCGACTTGGATATGCTCCACCAGTCCACCTAAACCGGTTCCTAAAATTATTCCAATTTCGGGAACTAAATCTGTTTCACTTTTAATATAGTTGTACGATTCTTCAATTTTATCGAGTAATTTCATTTTTACCTGTTATTAATTTATAAATATCTTTTGAAATATGTTCTGTCTCCAAAAATTGCAGTGCCAATTCTTACGATTGTGGCACCTTCTTCAATTGCAATAAGATAGTCATGACTCATTCCCATCGAAAGTTCGGTTAATTTTTCTTGCCCCAGAAAATTATTAGTTTCTTGTTTTAATTTTGCTAACAATGAAAATTCTTTTCTGCTAATAGCTTGGTCTTCTGTAAATGTTCCAATAGTCATCAATCCAATCAAATTAATATTATTTAATTGCACAATAGATGCTGCTAACGAATTTAATTCATCTGGTTCAATACCGGATTTCTGGGGCTCTCCGCTTGTATTTACCTGTATAAGTATATTTTGGATAATACCAGCAGAGGCGGCTCTTTTATCTATTTCTTTTGCCAAATCGAAGTCGTCAACAGTGTGGATTAATTTAACAAACGGAATAAGATATTTAACTTTGTTACTTTGCAAATGACCAATAAAATGCCAATCTGGTTTGATTGATAAATTAGAAAAATATTGAAGCTTATCCCTTAGTTCCTGTGCATAATTTTCGCCAAAGGATCGAATGCCAGACTGATAAGCCAACTCGATCGTTTCGGGAGGAAAAGTTTTTGATACAGCCAAAATCGTAATATCCCCGGGATTGCGATAGTGCGATTGGGCACAATCAACCACTGATTTGCGAATTGCCTTATAATTATCTTTATGCTGTATCTTATATTCTTCGTCGTTCATCAATTCAAGATAAATTTGTTTTTGTAAATTAAATTTCCATTTTTCAGAATAACAAAATTATAAAAACCAGAGGGAAGATAGCTTAAATCGATATTATTTGTATTATATAATTGAGTATTACGATTGTTAACAATTCTTCCGTATATATCATAAATATTAACACTAAATGTTTCATAAATCTCGGAGGAGTTATGATTAAATAACGATTAGAAAGAGTGAATGAGATATTGTTCGAGTTTTCGTAAACACTATTAGGATCGACTACTTGAATATTGGAAATTGTTAGCAGCGAACGAAGAGTATTCCCTGTATTGAAATAAACTGTATCGAAAGAAAACTTACCTTTTCCTAACAAATTAGATAAATAAACATAGTCTGCACTACCATTTTCCAGCCAAACTACTGTATCGACCTGCTGAGCACCACTCACAAACGATAAAGGTATAGGAATTTGACTAAATATGCTCCAGCTTTTTGGATTATTTTGCCGAATTGCAATGTCCTCATATTTTGTACCGCCACCTTTTATATTTCGAATTAATCGTATGTCCAATTGAGGATATCCAATTCTGTAAATCCAACTATCAAAAAATCTGTTTACTGCAAGCGTGTCTTTGTGGTATTTTAGAACCATATTTAAAAAATCAATTGAAGATACATTTTTATTTTTATAGGTTTCGAGATAATCCTTAACGAAATCGAAGAAGCGATTATCGTTATTACCATTTGAAATTAAGTAACGCAACATCCCCATCACAACAGCACCTTTGTAATAAATAGTAGTAGGGTAGTTTGAGGAAGGCGATTTCCGGGAAAAGTCGTAAAGTGGTAAATATCCTTCGTAGGGAGCAATTTGTTTTATATAGGAATTCATCTTTTTTTCCTGTTCTTTATGGTATGCAGCTTTTTCGAAAATTTTTTCCAGCAGTAAGGATTCACAATAAGTTGCCCAAGATTCATTTAGATAAGCATCGCGAAAATCATAGGGCGAAACAGAATTGCCAAACCATTGATGAGAAAGTTCGTGAGCAACAGTTAAATTTAGTGAATCGTTATTCTTTGCGGCATTCTCGAATACTTTTTCGTCCAGATTAATCATCATCTGACTTTCCATCGAGCCCAGTGGAGTGAGCACATAGCCAATTAACTCGAATGGGTATTTGCCAAATAATTCCTCATAAGCATCCACAACTTTGGGTAATTTGCCAAATACTTTTTGTATGGAATTTGAATATTTTTCGGCAGCATAAATTATAATAGGAATTTTGTAATCGATGTTGTGCTCAATATAGTTGTAATCTGCAAAAGTCATCAAATATGTTGCAATGGGTTTGTCGCTGGAATATATATAAACATCTTTGCCCTCAACTTTAGTTTTAGAGCCAAAACCATTAGAAACAATAAATTTACTTACGGGGTTAATAAAAGTAAATTTGAATGTTGCTTTGTCCGATGGATGGTCGTAGCAAGCCAGCCAGTGCTGAGTTGTCGAGACGTAATTGCAATAAAACCCTACACCGAGCGAAAAAATTGCAGTTTTGTCGTGAACGCCACCCCACGGGTTCATCCCCCCCTCGTTTTGCATAGTCCCGTGGTAATAAATTTTAACAAATGCCGTATCTTTCTTGTCGTCCTTTGGAGGAATGATTTCATAGTGATAATTATAGTCGGCGGGTACTCCCACAACAGTGAAATCCACCAGCTTGCCATTGTATTCCACTTTATCGACAGATAGAGATCGAAGGTGAAAGTAGAATCTGCTTTGGTCAGTTCTGTTTTTCCAGTGAATAGTTATGAGATTGTTAGCGTAAATCAACCTTCTTTGAGTTTCCGAAAATTCGATTGTTGCATCGTAGTGCAACACATCGAAATCCTGCGACATATAAAGCACCGGCGACGATATTTCTGTGGAAAATAAATTATAACAGAACCCAAGCAAAAAAAGTATGTATAAAATTTTCACAATTAACCTATAATAATAATATACAAAAATATAAAAAATCCGGATAAATAAATATAAAGAGTCAAATATCGTTTATTGAGGACAATGAAATTAAAAAAAATCATATTCAATATACTAGGATTCTTTTTTGTTGGTTTAGGAATTGTTGGCATATTCATTCCATTGTTGCCAACAACAATATTTTTAATAATTGCAGCATACTTCTTTGCAAAAAGTTCCGAAAAGTATTATAATTGGTTAATATCGAATAAGTACTTTGGGAAATTTATAAAAGATTATCGCGAAGGCAAAGGAGTTCCTCTCAAAGCAAAAACAATTTCGATAACGATTCTATGGCTCACAATTTTATATTCGATATTTTTTGTAGCAACCGTAATTTGGTTAAAAATTCTACTGATATGTATTGCAATAGGAATAAGTTGGCACTTATTAAGTTTGAAAACAAGAATAGATTAAGGTCGTCCGCAACCAGCAATTGTTTGACTGGTATAACTCTCAAGGGATTGACTTATAACTCCATTAGAAGTACTTGAATGAATCATCGAATTGTTACTGGCATATATCCCAACGTGTGTAATCTTGCCTTTGTTTACAAAAAATATTAAATCGCCTATTTCCAATTCCGATACACTCACTCTTTTTGTGTAAGTGAATTGTTGCTCTGCTGTTCGGGGCAAGATAGTTCCAATCGAAAGATAAACATTGTAGGTCAAGCCAGAGCAATCTACACCTTTTTTATCTGTCCCACCATATTTATAAGGAGTACCAATCCAGCTTTGAGCTTCTTCGAGTAACATTTTCTGAGTATTGTTTTTATAGTTATATTGTGCAGGCGAATCAGATGATTTGTTTTCACTCGGAAATGACTTTTTTTTGGATGGCTCTTGCTTTTGCTTTGCTTCTTCTTTGTATTCAGTAGATTTGTCAGAAAATCTAATAATTGATGTGCATCCAAAAGATGCTAATAAGAGCAAAAAAAACAATATCGACTTCAATTTATACCGCATATTACAAAATTAGCAAAAATAATGCCATGTACTTTTGCAATAAAACAGACATAATACCTTCATTATAAAGAAATTAAATAGCAAAATGGATACAATAGTAGCGCTTGCCACTCCTCCAGGGGTTAGTGGTATTGCGGTTATAAGAATAAGTGGCGACGATGCAATTAATATAGCCAACCAGCATTTTATTGGGAAGAATAATCTTGCCGATGCAAAATCGCACACAATTCATTACGGAAAATTTGTTAATAACGAAAGTATAATTGATTTGGTTACAGCATCAGTATTCCGAAATCCACATTCATACACAGGCGAGGATGTTGTCGAAATATCCTGCCACGGCGGATTTGTGATTTACGAGGAAATAATAAATGCTCTTTTAAGCTCGGGATGCAGATTAGCCAAACCTGGCGAATTTACGCAAAGAGCCTTTATTAACGGGAAACTTGATTTATTGCAAGCCGAATCTGTTGCTGATTTAATACACTCTAATTCCATTATTTCCGAGCAAGTGAGCACTCGTCAATTGCTCGGTAATTTTACGCAAAGAATTCAAATCTTTAAATCAAAATTAATTAAGTTGGCAGGATTGTTGGAATTAGAATTGGATTTTTCCGACGAGGATATCGACCTTGTCAGCAAACAAGATATTATAATAATGATAGACGAATTGTTAAACTTTAATAACGAGATAATCGATAGTTTCAATTCTGCTCAAATACTGCATAATGGTTTTGCAGTTGCTATAGTTGGTTATCCCAATTCAGGAAAATCTACATTATTTAATAAATTGCTAAACAAGGACAGAGCTATCGTAAGTCCAATACCTGGAACAACCCGAGATTATCTGGAAGAATATCATTATTATGATGGAATTGCAGTAAAGCTTTTCGATACTGCCGGAATAAGAGATACCGTTGACATTGTGGAAATAGAGGGAATCAAGTTGGTCGAGAGCGTTATAAAACAAAGCAATCTTATCTTTGTAATTAACGATGCGTCGAACGATGTAAATTATAGCGACAAATTATTCGATGAGATAAAACAAAAATATGAGAACAAAACCTATTACCTTTTGCAGAACAAAGTTGATATATCTCCCACCAAACCACGTAACATTGAGGAAATTGAAATATCTGCAAAAACTGAGATTAATTTAAATACTGTTAAAGATGTTATTGCAAAAATTGCAAAACAGTCTATCTCGCGAGTAAATGACATTTTAGTTAACGAAAGACAATATAACTTGCTAAAACAAATAAATATTGACTTAACGAATGCAAGACAATCTATCGAAAATAATTATCAGAATGAGTTTATTGCCATTGATGTAAGGAATGCAATCAAAAAATTAGGAGAATTAACAGGTGAAATATATAACGAAGATATTTTAAACCAAATATTCTCGAGCTTCTGCATCGGGAAATAAAATGTTCCACGTGAAACATTTTGATAAATAATAAGCAGTTCTTTTGTTGCGAACTTTTAGGGATGCTATACTAAATAATTAAACAACTTCGTCTTTTACGCAAATGCAAAATCGATATAACATAACAATAATAGGGGGAGGCCATTCAGGTATCGAGGCTTCTGCTATTGCTTCCAAAATGGGTATGAAAACCCTTTTAATAACGATGGGCAAGCAAACAATTGGACGACCTTCTTGCAATCCCTCAATAGGGGGCACAGCAAAAGGTCACTTGGTAAAAGAAATCGATGCTTTAGGTGGCGCTATGGGATTGCTTGCCGACAGAGGAGGCATTCAATTCAAATTGTTAAATACTTCAAAAGGTCCCGCAGTTCGTTCGCCGCGAGCACAAATAGATAAAGATTATTATCCTATAGTTGCTCTTAATTTTCTCGAAACATTAGAAAATCTTACAATAATTGAAAGCAAAGTTTGGGAAATATTAATAGAAAATTATAAAGTAAAGGGAGTAGAGCTGTCCGAAGGAACACGAATATATTCCGATGCAGTTATCTTAACTTCTGGAACATTCCTGAATGGCTTGATGTGGGTAGGTATGGAATCTACAAAAGGTGGCAGGTTTGGCGAGCCACCTTCGGATAATCTTTCTGACAAACTAAAGGAAATTGGATTTGAAGTAGGAAGATTAAAAACCGGCACACCACCAAGAGTTCACAAAGATTCGATAGATTATACAAAATTAGCTTTGCATCCTGGAGATAACTCACCAAAGCCATTCAGCTTTCGCACCCAAAGCGTTACAAATCAAATAATGTGTTATGCCACCGAAACAAACGAACAAGTTCATAGTGTTTTGCATGAAGGCTTTACAAGATCTCCAATGTTTATTGGTCTAATCGAGGGAGTTGGTCCTCGATATTGTCCATCTATCGAGGATAAAGTAGATAGATTTCGCGATAAAACAAAACATAAAATAGTATTAGAGCCTGAAGGATTGAACACAGACTCTGTTTACGTAAACGGATTTTCTACAAGTTTACCTAAGGACATTCAAGAAAGGGGATTAAAATTGATCCCTGGATTGGAAAACTCAAAAATTATAAGATATGGATATGCTATTGAATACGACTATTTCAATCCGTATCAGTTAAAACAGACACTGGAAACAAAACTTGTCGAAGGTTTGTATTTTGCAGGGCAAATAAATGGCACTTCCGGATACGAGGAAGCAGCCGCACAAGGCCTGATGGCATCGATTAATGCAACATTAAAAATTAATAACAAAGAACCTTTTATATTAAAAAGAAACGAAGCTTATATATCAGTATTAATCGATGATTTAGTAAACAGGGGGCTCGAAGAACCCTACCGAATATTTACTTCAAATGCAGAATATAGATTAATGTTACGACACGATAATGCCTATTATCGATTATCCAAATATGGGCACGAACTTGGATTGATTAGCTCAGAAGAATACGAAAGATTTGCAAAAGAAGATGACCTAATTAATAGAGGTATAGAAGCAATCAAGGAAATAAAATTTAAACCGGAGCAAATTAATGAATATCTTGAATCGATTAATGATTCTCTAATAATTGAATCTACAGATATTTATTCACTTGCAAAGCGTGGTGCAGTTTCATTATCGGAATTGTTAAATAAAATCAAGGCTAATGGAATAATCGAACAAATAAAATCAGACGAAAATATCATCAATCAAATAGAAACTGAAGTAAAATACGAAGGATATATTAAACGACAACTTAAGGAAATACTATACTTCCTGCAGAACGAAAACAAATTGATACCCGAAAACTTCGATTATTCAAAGTTACAATCAATCTCCAACGAAGCAAGAACTAAACTTACTAAAATTAAGCCACGCTCGTTAGGCCAAGCATCGAGAATACAAGGAATAAGCGCCACCGATATTTCAGTTTTATCACTATACCTCAAGTAAATGTTCCACGTGAAACATTATGAAAAAAAGAATTGTAATATTTGGTTCGTTCGGAAAAGTAGGGGAGGCTATCGTAAGCGACCTGAGATTGAATACTAACTACGAAATAATTGCTTTCTCCAAGTATTCCGAAAGTAAAAGTAGGTTCTGGAAAAAATACAATTGCGATTATGATATTTTAAACTTCAAGGAAATTAAAAGAATTCTAATCAATCTAAAACCTGGTGCTATTATTAATTGTGCCGCTTTTACCAATGTGGATTTATGCGAAGAGCAGAAAGCAGAGTGCTGGAAACTGAACGTTGATTTTGTAGAAGTATTGGCAAGATCGGCCGCTGTAACAAATTCGCAACTAATACACTTTTCGACAGATTATATTTTCGATGGATTGAACGGTCCATATAGCGAAAACGCCACTCCAAATCCAATTAATTTTTATGGAAAATCCAAACTTGCCGCCGAAAATGCTATTAAATCAATTGATGGTAAGTTTACAATTATTAGGACAAATTTTCTGTTCGGACCTTCACAAGTCGGAAAAAAGACTTTTGTAGATTATATTTTAGATAATTTAACAAAATCGAAGCCAATCAAAGTTGTTGATTCGCTATATTCCAATCCGGTATTAACCACAGATATCGCAAAAGGGGTTAGGCGAATAATTAAGGAAGCATACTTGGGAGTGGTTAATTTTGCCGGACCGGATTATATGTCTAGATATACAATTGCAATGGAAGTTGCAAAACAACAAAAACTCGATATTAACTTAATCAAAAAAGTAGATATAAATGATGTTGAGTTTTTGGCAAACCGACCAATTAAAGCTGGGCTTAAAAATCAAAGAGCAATTAAGGATTTAAACATATATTTTCAAACTTTCGACAATGCCCTAAAAGAATATTTCAGTCAAATGATGATTTCAAACGAGTCGATAAAAGAGATATCCAAAAACAAAAATTAACACAAATTTGTGGAAAATTTCACCTTCATATTTTGCCAATATTGCACGTTTTTAACCTACCCCGACCATTTGGCCGTCTTTCAGGCAAACATTCACAAAGCCGCCGTATTTTCGTTATAATAGAATTCGCAAATTCATAATATATAAATTAGCCAAAATATATGTCCAAATTCTTTGTTGTTGGAATTTCGCAAATACCCTTATTTATAATTTTAGTTGCTAATTAATAATTAATTTGTAATTTGTTAAATTCTTGTAAAATTTCGATTATGGAGGTATATTGAAAATGGAAGTGTACAAAGCAATAAGTTTGAAGGAATTCGAGCATACAAAACAATTTAAATTACTTAGCAATGAATTTCAAAATGATTTAAAAATTCTTACATTAATTTTTCCTTTCAAAGTTAATAGTTATGTTCTCGATAATTTAATCGACTGGGACAATTGGGAGAATGATCCAATATTTAAATTGGTATTTCCGAATAGAAAAATGTTGAATGAATGGCAATATAAAAAGTTAAGCCTAGTATATTCGGAAAATAATGAAGAAAGGATTAGAAAAGCAATATATCAAATTTGGATGCAGTTGAATCCCCATCCTGAAGGACAGATGGATTTGAACATACCCATTCTTAAAAATAAAAAACTTTTTGGAATTCAACATCAATATCAAGAAACAGTACTTGCCTTTCCATCGCGTGGTCAGACTTGCCATGCATATTGCTCTTTTTGTTTTCGATGGCCACAGTTTATTGGTCAGAAAGAACTAAAGATTTCGCTTACAGATACTACTCTTCTATTAGAGTATCTACAGTCAAAACCTCTAATTACAGATATTCTCCTTACGGGTGGCGATCCGATGGTAATGAGTTTTAAAGCATTTAGAGATTACCTGGATCCCCTAATCAGTAATATTAAGAAAACAAATATTCAAACTATCAGGATAGGAACAAAGTCATTATCATATTATCCTTTCAAGTTTACTAACGATGCAGAAGCCGATGATTTTATAAAGTATTTTGATTATATCGTTTCCAAAGGCATAAACTTATCATTTATGGCTCACTTCAATCATCCTCGAGAAATAGAGCCTCAGGTCGTTTCGGATGCAGTGAAAAGAATTCGTTCAACCGGAGCCCAGATTAGAACACAAGCACCAATACTTAAAAACATCAATGACAATAGCAAGATTTGGGCTGAAATGTGGAGAAATCAAGTTAACCTGAATATGATACCATATTATATGTTTGTAGCTCGCGATACTGGAGCAAAGCAATATTTCGAAGTACCACTTGAAAGAACCTGGAGAATATTTAGTAATGCTTATCGCCAGGTAAGTGGTGTTTGCAAAACTGTACGTGGACCAATTATGTCGGCTCTTCCGGGCAAAATTCAGTTACTTGGAAAGACAGAAGTCGAAAAGAATGGTAACATTACTGAAGCATTTATTCTTAGATTTATTCAGGCACGAAATCCGATGTGGGTGAATAGACCATTTATGGCAAAATTGAGTAAAAATGCACACTGGCTGAACGACTTGGAGCCACTTTACGATGATAATTTTTTCTTTCAGAATGAATTATCTAAAATGTTATCTCCTGGGGAAAAACTATTTAGAGATGACTATGAATTAGAATTAAATTATTCCTTATAAATAAACATAATTATGGAACAGAACTATATTTTACTATACGACTCTGATTGTGGTATTTGCTCAGAAGCTGTAGTATGGCTATATAAAAGCGACTATCACATGTATTTTTCCATTATTCCATTTACGGAGTTTGATTTTTCGAATTATCCAAATATTTCAATAGAATTAGCAATGCAAACAGTAATTGTTGTCAACAAGGAAACGGGAGAGTGTTTTACCCATGGAAATGCAATATTGTTAATATTGTTTATTATGGGAGGTAATTATCGGAAAATCAGTAAATTAATTCGTCAATATAAACTAACAACAGCTTTGAATGCATTTTATAAAGTAATTGCCAAGAACCGTGCTAAAATATCGGAAGTGCTCGGCTTTAATACTTGCAAGATAAGAACGTAATTAATATTATTATTGATATTCTATTAATTGATTTTTTCTCTAACTTTTTTACAACAAAAAATATAGTAAGTTAGCAGATATATAAATAGTTAGATGCAATCCTTTGTTAAAACGTAAAACTTTCTTAAATTTGTAGTTTGTATTTTTATCAATTCAACAAAATAAAGAAAATGGGAACACTTACAAACTTTAGAAAAATTTCACCTTATGCTTTGGCAATATTTGTAATAGTATTTGTTGGCTTTATGGTGCTTAGCGATGCCGATATTAGTACTTTGGTGCGTCAAGGTCAAACATTGCAAAATGCAGAAATAGGTGTCGTTAATGGTGAAAAAATTCTATATAAAGACTACGACGAGAGGTTGCAAAAGCAGATTGAACAAGAAAGAAGTCAATCCCAAAACGCAGATGCAGAGCTTGATTATGTTCGGCTTCACCAAACTATTTGGAATCAGGCAGTGGACAACGTTCTTATCAATCAAGAAGCTGTTAAGATGGGTATTAAAGTGAGCCCCGAAGAAGTGAGAGACGAGCTAATAGAAAATCCACCAGATTATCTCAAGAAATCTTTTACTGATTCTACCGGTAAATTCCTAAGGGATATTTATTTGGAACTAATTACACGCCCCGAATCTTATGTTAAGTATTTAGGCGACCCTGCCAAAATTTCCCAACAAGAAAAAGATGAAGCTGTGAACAGACTTCGTAAAGATTTGATGGAGATCGAAGAATATATTATAAAACAGAAAATTTACAATAATGTTCAAAGAAACTTGGCCACGGTTAACTCTTTTGTCTCTCCAAATTATGTAACTAAAAAACAAGTTTTGGACAATACTACTATTGATTTGAAAGTTATCGCTTTCCGTCCCAATAATTTACCTAAAGAAGAAATTAAAGTTGATGAAGCTGAAATCAAGAAGTATTACGACGAACACAAGAGATTTTACGAACAAAAGGAACAAGCAAAAATTAAATATGTTATGTTCCCAATTCAACCTTCTGCAGACGATAGTTTAAGAGCACAACGCAATTTGTTCGAAATTCAAGCCGCTTTATCGAATGCTTCAACTCTCGAAGCACGCGATAGCGTATTCGAAGTAAAATTCAGCGAATTTGGTGGTGAAACCGTGGACTTTACTCCCGTTAATCAAATAGATGCTCAAGTTTTAGATGTTTTTAAAGGTTTGCCAAACAAATCTGTTGTCGGTCCTTTCGATCAAGGAAGTAAAACAACCTTTTTTAGATTAGACGAAAGACGAGAAGGAACAAATACAGTAGCAAAAGCAAGCCATATCCTAATTAAAATAAATGATAACAAAGATTCTGCATTGGCAATTGCCAACAGTTTGTTAAAACAAGCAAAGGGTGGAAAAGATTTTGCAGAGTTGGCTCGCACAAACAGCCAAGACCCCGGTTCAGCTATGAACGGTGGTGATTTAGGCTACTTTGGTACTGGGCAAATGGTTGCTCCATTCGAAGCTGCAGTTTTTGGTGCGAAAGCAGGTGATGTTGTAGGCCCAGTCGAAACTCAGTTTGGTTACCATATTATTAAAGTTATTGACAAAATTAGTGAAGAAATTAAATATTCCACTATTTCGATTGACTTGAACATATCGAATACTACAAAAAATCAAATATTACGCGAAGCATATTCTATAATGCAACAAGTGAAAGATGGACAAAATCTTGATACATTATCATCGAGAATCAATAAAAGAGCTTCCGAAACAGCTTTCTTTACAAAGGAAAGACCACTATTCAATTCATGGTATTTAACCAATATGGCATTTTCGTCGGAAGATGGTGAAGTAATCGAACCACTTGAACTTAAGAACTACGGCATCATTTTAGCTCAGATAACAGGTCAGAAACCGGCCGGAATCACTCCTCTCGAGGATAAGAAAGAAGAAATCAAACAACTGCTAATCAAGCGTAAACAATTGGATATGCTTAAAAAACAAGCTGAAGAAATGTATCAAAGAGTTAAAGGATTTGGCGATTTAGATCAGGCACGTTCAATCGATTCGTCGATTAATGTAATGACAACCAACAGTTACAAACCAACTGCTGTTATTCCTGGACTTTCCAAAGATCCCGTTCTGGCACAAAAGATATTTACCGGTAAAATTGGGATAAATGAACCAATTCGAGGCGAAAATGGTTATTACATTGTTCAAATCGTAAGCAAGAATATTGCTAAAGAATCCGAAGTGAAAGCAATGCTTAAACAATCAATGCAACAATATTCTGCATCTAATTCTCAAAATGCTTTCTATGTCTGGTACCAGAAAGTAAAAGATAATGCTAAAATTGAAGATTTTAGATCAAAATACTTTAAAGAATTCTAAATTTAAACCATAAAAATTAATTATTCTGTGTAGGGGCACGGCATGCCGCGCCCCTACATTATTTATGGCATTGCAATTCGACCTCACCCCAACCCCTCTCCTAAGAGACGAGGGGCTATAAAGAAAGATGGAGAGCATCTGGGAATTTCCTTCGTATGGGCACATTGCTATGTGCCCACGCAACCTACCTCACAAGCATAAATTTGATTGTTGTTGTGTGGCTTGCAATCTCGATATTTATAAAGTAAGTGCCTGATGGGAAAATTGTTGTTTCAAGGTCTATTTGGTTTGTTCCTTGTTCAAGATTTTGTGTAATATTTGGTTGAATTATATTTCCATTAATATCAGAAATTGAATAAGTAAGGATATTTGGCTGCAATGCTTCGATTTGTAATTGATAATTACCATTAGTTTGATTTTGAATTAATGTTGTTTTGTAATCTGTTGTGAAAAATGGGTCAGTGATAGAGGTAACGGTGTTGTCGAGGAGGCAAACCCAACCCTCATTATGAGAACAAAGTATTTTGCTATTCGCATCATTGAAATGTATATAAAGACTACCGTTCATATTTGGATATCTATATTTAATTTCATTTTTTCCAAATTGCATTTTATAAATTCCATCAGTTCCAGTTGAAAAAGCTAAGAACTCCATATTTGAACTCCAATTAAAATTTCTAATATAAGGGATTTCACTTTCCCAGACAACAGAATAATCGGTTGTAGAGTAAAGGGTCAGTTTGCCGTCGTGTTGATAGCCCAACACAGAACCATCTGGGGAATAACGAAGTCTTAAAAATCTTGAGTCTAATGCTGTAGGAATTGTTATTCCAATTTCTCTAATTTTCTTTAATTCTGGTATGCTCCATATTTCTAATTTTACTGCATCTGTATAATAATCTTTTCCATTAAATTTTGTTCTGCTTACTATAAATGAATTTTCTTTGCCATTCGGGTGTATTCCCATTTTTTCAAATTGGAATGTTTTATCCTGATGTGATGTATATTTAAGTAATTCACCTGTGGATAATTTAAATAATATCAAATTACTATCTTGACTTGTTGCTCTTATTGTGTTACCGTGCGCAACTCCAATATCAGATTTTTCATTTATATCCCAATTCCAAGATAAGATTTTGTAGTTTCCTCCTCCGAATGGAACAACTTTGCTAAGTGATGTATATTCATATTTGTCTGCGGCTTCATTCCAAAAATATTTGCCATCATCGCTAAATTTACGGATGCCACCTACGTTTTTGATTGTGTCCAGAATATTACCCTCCAAATCATACTTGATTACATAATAAATATCGGTGCAAGTTGCATAAATGTACTTGTCGTCGGGCGAGAACACCGCATTAAGCAATTTATATGGAAGGAAAACCTTCTCCCAAATTATACCATTCTCCGCTTGTGCCCGCTGCCCAGAGATGAGCAAGAAGAATAAAACAAATATAAATTGGATTTTTTTCATTTCATATTCCTCCAAAAAAATACTTTTTTGAAAATTGCAAATTACTGATAACTATATAATCCATCAAACCTCGATTTTGTTTCAATATAC
>CAYOPF010000020.1:0-29750 GCA_964405755.1 uncultured Chloroherpeton sp. | reverse complement strand
AAATAAAGAATACCACCACCCTTACTATGTTTCAATGTCCAGTATAACACTATATAGGCAAGCTGCTCTCGACAAAAATATTCAAATCATTAATGAATTGTCTGAAGAGTTTGGTTTCGTTTTCGATGCAAGCTTGTTAGATACAATACTAAGAAACCTAATTAACAATGCTATAAAATTCAGTCTAGATGGCGGACATATTACAGTTTCCATGATTGAAAAAGGTGATTTTGTGCAGTTTTCTGTTGCTGATAATGGAGTAGGTATAGATACAGAAAAAGCTAAAAATATTTTTTCTTTGGACAAAACTAAGATTTCCGAAGGAACAAAAGGCGAAAAGGGTACCGGACTTGGGTTGATGGTCTGCCAAGACTTTGTAAAAATGCATAACGGTGAAATATGGTTCGAAAGTGAAGTTGGAAAAGGAACAACAGCTTATTTCACATTTGAGCATTTGAAATAAACTAAGTATTAAAAGATTTCATTTTCAGGATATTTTCCTACTCCCATTCTATTGTTCCTGGTGGTTTGCTCGTAATATCATAAACAACTCGGTTTATACCACGAATTTCATTGATTATTCTATTACTAATTTTGGAAAGAACATCATAGGGCATCGGGAACCAGTCGGCAGTCATTCCATCCACACTTGTAACTGCACGCAAAACGCAAGTGCTCTCGTAGGTTCGTTCGTCGCCCATTACTCCTACACTTTGAATTGGTAATAAAACAGCAAAAGCCTGCCAAATTTGGTCGTACAATCCCACATTGCGTATCTCTTCAATATATATAGCATCAGCCCGTTGAAGTACATCAATTCTCTCGGGTGTTATCTCTCCTAAAATTCGTATTGCCAGACCAGGACCAGGGAAAGGATGTCGGCGGACAAACCAATCCGGAACACCTAATTGACGCCCAACTGCACGCACTTCGTCCTTGAATAATTCCCGAAATGGTTCAACCAGTTTCAATCCCATTTTTTCGGGTAATCCACCAACATTGTGGTGAGATTTTATCACAGCAGATGGTCCCTTAACAGAAACGGACTCTATTACATCTGGGTATAAAGTCCCTTGGGCCAACCATTTTGCATTATTAAACCGTTTTGCTCCTACTTCGAAGAAATCGATAAAAGATTTTCCGATGATTTTACGTTTTTCTTCGGGGTCGGTTACCCCTTTTAACCGTTGAAGGAAAGTATCGCTGGCATCGATTAACTCAATCGACATATTAAAATGTTGATTGAACAAATCCATTAACTTACGGCTTTCGTGCAATCTCATCAAACCAGTATCTATATGAATACAATGTAATTTATCACCTAATGCTTTATGCAACAATACTGCTAATACAGTAGAGTCCACTCCGCCGGATAATGCACAAATCACGTCGTCGTTACCCACTTGGTTTTGTATTTGTGTAATTGTAGTTTCGATAAACGACTCGGTTGTCCAATTATCAGATATTTCGCAAATGTTACGGACAAAGTTTTCCAGTAGTTTTTTACCATCCGTTGTATGGTGAACTTCGGGATGGAATTGCACTCCGTAAATCCTTTTTTGTTCGTTTTGAATCGCCGCAATTGGTGAATTATTGGTATGGGCTATGATTTCGAATCCTTCCGGAAGAGCTTTCAGCGAATCGCCATGGCTCATCCAAACCTGATTTGAATTAATACCTTCCAATAATTTGTTTGATTTATCAATTATTAAATTAGCGCGACCGTATTCGCGTGCTGCTGATTTATCCACACTACCATTATTTAGGTATGCAATTAATTGCAGCCCGTAGCATATACCCAAGATAGGAATGCCAAGAGTAAATATTTCATCAAAAGGATGGGGTGCATTTTCGGCATAAACGCTATTTGGACCTCCTGAAAGAATAATTCCTGATGGGTTGAGAGAAATCAGTTTTTCTTTGGACACATTAAATGGATATATTTCGGCGTAAACTCCAATTTCGCGTACTTTACGAGCAATTATCTGAGTATATTGCGATCCGAAATCGAGTATTATTATTTTTTGAATATTCATAATTTTATTTAAGTAATAAAATTCAAAATTACCAATAATAAACCTAATTTGATTAAATTAATTAGACTATAATTAATCGAGCATTATCGCTTCATATATTTTTCTGGCGACACTTGGTAAAGTGCACTTAGTTGCTTGATGCCTTTTTGTAATTCTGTACAATCAGGTAAATTGGCATTTCTTACATATAACTCTTCTGGAATTTTAAGCACTAAATTATCATATAAATCTTCGATTTCGTCCTCTGCCAGCTGAAACGGAAAGGAAATATTATCATATAGGTTTTGTTTGTATTCTTTTAGTTCAGAGTAATTATTTAATTGTTTTATTATTTCACTTTGAAATACTTTCAACATTTCTATCAAATTTACAGGTTCGTATCCTTCTGCAAATCGGCGAATCACTATTTTATCGATGTAATCGAGGAAAAGACTTTTATCTGTACTGCGAATTGTAGCAAGCAACAAATGGTACAAAGCACTAAGATTGCAATAGTTATCTGTATGTGAGTATTCTTTAAACTTTTTAAAATGGGGAGTATCAATAGAGTTGTATATCAAGTTTAATGTTTTTTCTAGTACATTTTCTTTACATTCCACCATTTTTTCGTAAATCAGTAGGTTAATTCTTTTTTCTGTTCTTTTTAGAGTTTCAGCATTACGGATATTCCATTCATCTGGATGATTTTTCATGTTCTCTAAAAGAAAAATCAAGCGTCTCTTTAAAATCAATCTAGGAGTTGGCTCCCATTGCAAGATATCTCTGGATTTTTGAGAATTTACATTCAAATTTTTATCAATATATTTCAACATCCAGGGACGTTCGAATACTTCATAGGTATTTGGACGAAAGAGATTCAGTAATTTCTTAACATATAAACCTGGTAACGCTAAAAATTTAGGCAGAAAATAAGGATGAACTGTGTGGCCATAAAAGTATCTGTTTGATATTTCAAATATCTCTTTATGAGTAACAGGAGTATCCGGGCTTGCAAGCAATACATTATATTTTGGTAATAAATGACTATTCTCAAGAATTTTACTTAAAAATGAGAGTAAATCGCGAATATGAATATAAGTTACTGCACTTTCTCCCTTTCCAGCTAAAAATTTGGATTCGATTCTTCTTGCAAGCCATGTATTCAAAAACATATTCAGCGGAGCATACTCACACCAATCACTAAAAACAGCCGCAAAACGCACAATAGTACACGATATTTCATGAGAATAGCCCTTGCAAAGCATTTCACCTAATTTTTTACTTCGAGCATAATGAAAAGTTGCATCAGGACTTGTTTCTTCGGTAATAAATGAGTTGCCTTTCGGGAAGTTGCAAGCCGCAAGCGAACTTGCAAAAATAAATCTCTTAACGCTTAGTGTTTTTGCTAATTCCAGCACATTTTTTGTCCCATCAACATTAATTCTATCGTATGCACTATTGTCTTTATAGGAATAATCATAATATGCGGCAAGATGTACTAAATAATCGACTCCCCCAATACTCTTGACATAATCACCTGCAGCTTTAACAGATTCTTGATTGGAAATATCGCATTGAATCCAGTGTAAATTGTCGTGAAAGGGTATGCCAGTTTCGTTCCGCGACCTTCTTGCTATTGCGAAAATCGTATAATTGTCTATAAAATTCTGAATAAAATACTTTCCAATGAAGCCACTTGCTCCTGTTAATACAATTGTCTGTTTAGTATTCATTATAATGTTCCTCTTAGTAATCCAATTTTATTCTTTTGTAATAAATTAGTATTATTAGAAACATTAGACAGTCTGTTACACCTGAGAACAATATTAATATTGAAGAGTTAATAAAAATGAAGTAAGTTAAAAGAAAGACAGTTGCAAATATTTTTACAATAATCGAGAATTCAATGAGTGCTTTATATTTAGTTTGGTTTACACCTCCAAGAAAGTAAGCAACTGACATTACAATATGAAATACACCACCTTGAGTTTGAAAAAATTGCTCGGATGATGGTGCAAAACCAAAATAAATTCTAAGCTGATTTGTTACAAAAATTAATCCAACACCTACTAAAAAAGAATGTATACTTGTTAATATCAGTATCCATTTTAGGATTGTTTTATCTTGGAGTTTCATTTCTAATAATCTCCCAGAATTTATATTACTAAAAAGTAAATTAAAGAAAAAACATAAATAAACAACAGATATTTTAAATTGTTTTAATAAGATTAACATCAAACTTTTTTAATTCTAATTTCGTTTTTAAATTAAACACTATAAAACAACCATGTACAAATATTGGATAATTGCTTTTTTTATAGGTTCTGCTAATTTATTGGCTCAACCACAAATAGATTTTCCCGATGGAACTATATTGGATTGGGGAATTGTTCGACCAAAAGATCATCCATTGAATGGAAAAATTATTATTAAAAATTCAGGTACAGATACGCTGAAAATAGTGAATGTGCAACCCACTTGCGGGTGCACTTACGCTCCTTTAACTAAAAATATACTCTTGCCCGGCGAAAAAACAGATTTGGTGATAACACTTTCAATTTCCAATTTCGAGGGACCAATCTCCAAACACGTTCGAATTTATTCGAACGACCCAAAACATAGTTTGATGGATGTGGAATTAAAAGCAAATATCCAGAGAGAAGTATTCGTAACCCCCAGCAATATGGTTTCTTTTACTGATTTAAAAGTCGGACAAACCGCAAAGCAAATCCTAAATATTACAAATAAGACTCAAAAAGATGTCAAAATCTATGTCGTATCAGTTTCTCCAAGCGAAGTACAGGTAAAAATCAAAGATGGTACAGTCGTAAAAGCTGGAGAGGCTTATTTATTGGAACTTTCTTTTACTCCGCAACAGGATGGGATATTGAAAGGTAGAATATTACTGCAAACGGATAACGTAGATTATCCGGAAATTCCGATTTTTATCTTTGGCGATGTTCAAAAATCACCACTTTTTATTGGTAATTAATTACTTTTCTACAAAAATAACTTCGAAAAGAGTTGACCAGTTTTTTCCAGTCAGGAAAAAGGTTTTTGTGTCGGCATTGTAGGCAATCCCGTTGGAAACCTCTGCATTGCTGGAATCATCCAAGTTCTGCCGAAGCAGCGATATATCGACCCAACCAACAATATCACCATTATTGGGATTAATTATCACAATATTATCGGTCATATAGACATTGGCATATATCATCCCGTCAACCATTTCCATTTCGTTAATATTATAGAGCGATTTATTACCTTGCTTAATCATTATTGTATTAATAATCGAAAAATTATTTGCATCGTAATAGGTTAGGAAGTTCGATCCATCACTAACAATAATTTGCTTACCATCAGTTGTAATTCCCCAGCCTTCGGTTGGATAGGTAAACTCTTTCAATAATTTAAAACTATTTAAATCGAAAACAAAAGCCTTTTTGTTCTCCCAAGTTAACTGATAAATTTTGTTGTCGAAAACAGTTATTCCTTCTCCGAAGTACTCTGGCAAAAGATTTATTGATTTGATTACATTTCCAGATTTTATATCAACTTGCCGTAATGTGCTTTTGCCGTATAGTCCAGTGCTTTCGTAAAGATAACCATTGTGATAAAACAAACCTTGAGTATAAGCATTTTTGTCGTGTGGATATTTATTAATTATCTTTGGAATTAATTGTAAAAGTGAATTTCGATTCTGGTTATCTGGTTTTGTTTTGGGTGTTTGGTCGGTTTTAGAACTTTTTCCATTACATGCCATAAGTATTATAAAAAAGAATAAAATAATTTTTATTTTCATGATGTTAAGTTAAAATTAAATCTAATGACGAATTTATAATAAATTTCTAATAATAATAATCCAAATTTATTTTTTTCATAATTTTAAAATAAAAAAAGGAAGAAAATGAAAAAAGTTATTGTATTAGGCAGTGGAATGGTTGGTTCAGCAATGGCAATCGACCTTTCGAGTAATTATCAAGTAACTGTTTGCGATATCGATCAGGTAAAATTAAACAAATATATTTCAGCAAATA
Organism: uncultured Chloroherpeton sp.; assembly: GCA_964405755.1. Lineage (GTDB taxonomy): Bacteria > Bacteroidota > Ignavibacteria > Kapaibacteriales > UBA2268 > GWF2-33-9. The sequence goes on along the minus strand of CAYOPF010000020.1, from coordinate 23,698 downwards.
TCACAACATTAGTTGCTGATTTATCACGCTTGGACTTAATTCCAAAACTAGTTGCCGATTTCGATTTAGTAGTTAATGCTATTCCGGGTTTTATGGGATATAGGGTTACTAAGTCCGTGTTAGAAGCAGGTAAAGATATTGTTGACATTTCTTTCTTCCCTGAAGATTCATTGCAACTCAAAGAATTGGCATTCGATAAAAACGTAACTGCCGTTGTTGACTGTGGAGTTGCGCCAGGGATGTGTAATGTTTTTCTCGGATATCATTATAAACGGATGAAAGTGGAATCATATCTGTGTTTCGTGGGTGGGTTACCGTTTGTGCGTAAATACCCATTTCAATACAAGGCACCATTCTCCCCTATTGATGTAATCGAAGAATATACAAGACCAGCAAGGTACGTGGAAAATGGCAAAATCATCGTAAAAGAGCCTTTATCGGACAGTGAATTTTTATTTTTTAATGATATTGGTACTTTGGAAGCGTTCAATACTGATGGTCTCAGATCTTTGATGTTTACGTTGGATATCCCAAATATGAAAGAAAAGACATTGCGATTTCCTGGACACATAGATTTAATTAAAGCATTGAAATCTGGTGGATTCTTTGATAATAAAGAAATACAAATCAATGGCTCAAACATTAAACCTATTGAGTTTACGAATAAAATTCTATTTAAAGAATGGTTTTTAGAACCAGATGAAGAAGAATTTACAGTTATGAGAGTGATAATTGAAGGGGAAGAGGACGGCAAAAAAGTGAAATACACTTATGATTTATTTGATATTTACGATGACGAAACCCGAACAAGTTCAATGGCTCGCACAACAGGTTATACGGCAACTGCAGTAGCAAACATGATTTTAGAAGGTAATTTTACTGAAAAAGGGCTATTTCCACCAGAATATTTAGGGTTTGATTCCGATGTATTTAAAGGTATAATCAAATATCTGGAGGATAGAAACGTGATATACGAAGAAACGAAAATTCCAATTCAATAATGGATCAAATACTTAGAAAAATAATAAATATTATAAATTTCGAAACAACTGAACTGTCCGAAACTCAAACTGCACCCGTAGTCACAACAGGTTCGATTGTTTTCGGGGTAATAATCCGAACTGCCTTGATAATACTTATCTCTTTCTTTTTAGTAGATTATTTTTATTTTCGTGGAAACTGGTGGGTAATTGCAGTTGCATTATGGTTTTTAGTAGCATTTCCCGCATACCGACGATTTAGAAAATTTAGTGAAGAAACCGATGCGTTTATCGAAGAGACTTTATGCGGCAAGTGTCGACATTTCGACCCTACCAGCAAGTTATGTACAGTGTTGGACGAACATCCTACAGAAAATTATATTCCTTGCGATGGAGAAAGTTGGGAACCACGTCAAAATTTATGATTTAGTTCCTATATTTTTGGATAAATATTCTCCGAGCTCAGCAAAAATCACTTTTTCATTATATAGGTTTTCTACTGTTATCCGAGCATTTTCGGAAATATAGCGGATACCATCTGGATTGCGCAATAAATAATCAACATCTCTAATAAAATCATCTGAGGTTTCTGCTATCATTATGTTTTCGCCATTCATAACTTCCAATCCCTCGGCACCTATTGGAGTTGAGATTATTACTCTGCCCAAAGCCATTTGTTCGATTATTTTTATTCTTACTCCCCCACCCGCCATCAATGGGACAACAAAAATTGGATGTTGCATTATGAACTCTTGAGAACTATCCACCTCACCAATATATTTGACATTGTGGTTCTTGATTTTTTTTATCAGCCATTCAGGAGCCCGTCGCCCAGCAATATAAAAATCCAATCCTTCGTAATATCCATCTATACGGGACCACACATGCTCGAGAAACCAAATAAGCGCCTCTTGGTTGGGAATCCAATCAAGAGCACCTAAAAATGCAACAGAAATATTCTTTAAATCGAAGGACTGTTTAGGATATTCCTCTAAATCAATACCGAAATTAATTGTATAATACTTCTTGTTTGGTGCGAATTCTTGGATACATTTTTGATCCCTAAGTGAGAAAGGAAATATTAAGTCGACGTTTTTGAATTGCTCAATTTCCCATTTTTTAAAACGAATTGCATTATTTTTATAAAACCATTTTTTTAATATATTCTTTTCAGTATTGGCTGTTCGTTCCCAAATTTCGTATTCCACATTGTGTGCACGTAAGGCCACTGGGGTGTTGGGGGCATACCTCTTGATTGTATCTAAATATAATGCAAGCTGACTACCTTCAAGCTGAATTAAATCGTATTTGTTGTTTTTTAATAAGTTGGTTAATTTTTCATCATACTTTTTATCGTAGAATCGCTCCAGGATGTAGGATAAGTTCGAGAAAAAAAGGTTCTTAAGTGCTGCCAATGGATTTGGATTAGTGTTAATCTCGTGAACAACAACTTTTATTCCTAATTCATTTACCATTGGTATGTATTCATCGGATGGAATGTAATGTTTAAGTGGATTCATCATTAGAAGAGTTGTGTCGTACCCAAGTTCGCGATAACACTTCAATAAAAAATATATCCCAATAGATCCTCCATCTTTCAATCTAAAAGGATTGCGATGAGAGATAATAAGTACTTTCATAGGTATAACAATAAAATTTTCAAAATTAAAGATAATTTGGGAATAAATACATAGTAATGTTAAGGAATAATTTGTAGCAATACAAAAAAAGCAGTTTAGCTCAGTGAGTTGTAGCGCATAGGGGAATCGAACCCCTGTTACCGACGTGAGAGGCCAGCGTCCTAACCGCTAGACGAATGCGCCATTTGTAAATTCGAATAAATACAAGAATACAAAATTAAGCATTTACAATAATATACACACATTTTTTTTCGTAATTTTACATTTTGATTCTATCATTACTTTATTTTTTTTATGATTAAAGACTGGCAATTATCCGATTTGTTTTCGTTATTATATTTGGAAAAATACAAACCTCACCATATAATAAATTTTGTAAACAAGTTCGACTCATATAGTTCGCTTATCAGTGCTATTGGTGAAACCAATCTAGAATTTGATTCCAAATATTTAGAGGATGTTCGTATAAAAGTTAATAAAATTTTGGAAGCAAGTGAAGATAAAAAATATAAAATCATAACATATTGGGACGAAAATTATCCCAATAACCTCAAAAGTATTTCTTCTCCTCCATTATTATTATATGTTTGGGGTGATTATAATATGAATTACGAGAAGTTGGTTGCTGTAGTAGGCACCCGACATAATACATTTTACGGAAAAATGGTTGCCGAGCGTTTTGCAAAGGAATTGGTTGCTAATGGTGTAGATATTGTAAGCGGTTTGGCTGCTGGAATCGATTCGATAACTCATAAGGAAGTTCTCAAACATAATGGTCATACAGTAGCGGTGGTCGCCTCTGGATTCAATAAAATAAGTCCCAGCAATGCCCAGAAACTTTCAGCAGAGATTATCGAGCACGGTGGAGCAATAATTTCGGAGTACCCACCAGACGAGCCTGCTCAGATAGGATATTTCCCGCAGCGAAACAGAATAATTAGTGGAATGTGCAAGGCTACTCTCGTTGTCGAAAGTAGTGAAAAAGGAGGCTCGCTAATAACCGCAAGATTTGCATTCGATCAAGGAAGAGAGGTATTTGCAATACCAGGTAATATCAATTATGAACATAGTATTGGATGCAACAATCTGATTAAAAATAATATTGCAAGCCTATGCCTTACCCCAGATGATATTTTGGAAAATTTAGGTTGGAAGAATGATAAACTATTCAAAGAGAACAAAGAAATTAATTTCGGTAGTGATATGGAAAAAGCTATTTACGAATCGTTGGGATATGATCCAGTAAGTTTGGATACATTATTAGAAAAATTAGATATTGATATTTCAACTATTTTAGTTAATTTACTAAATTTGGAACTTACTGGTTTGATTAAACAATTACCTGGCAAACAATATATTAGGATATAAAATGAATGAATCCAAAGTGAATGAAAAAATGGAGGAGTTGCTCTCTATAATTGAGAAAAACCTCTATTGTTTTTTTTGTAAAAACGACCCAAAGAACTTATACGAGCCAATCAAGTATCTATTAGATGCAAAAGGAAAGAGAATTCGTCCTTTGCTGACTTTGATTTCCACTGGCATTTTGAATGGAGATGTTAATAAAGCAATTAAACCTGCAATTGCACTTGAGTTTCTACACAATTTTACTTTGGTGCACGACGACATAATGGACAATAGCGATATGCGAAGGAACCGAGAAACAATACATAAGAAATGGAATACCTCAATAGGTATTTTGTCGGGTGATTTATTGCTTGCTATTGCATTCCAGAATATAATTGCCGATGTTGGATTGGATTATTGCAAGGAAGTTCTGCTCACCTACACAAATAGCCTTATTGAGGTTTGCGAAGGACAAGGATACGATTTGGATTTCGAAGATCGGCAGGACGTAACCATCAATGAATACTTCTTAATGATTGAGAAAAAAACAGCAAAACTTATCGAAAATTCTATGGTTATTGGTGGTATGATTGCAAATGGTAAAATTGAATCTATTCGAAGTTTGGCAGCAATAGGCAAATCTTTAGGTTTAGCATTTCAATTGCAGGACGACTTGTTGGACCTTACTGCTATCAATCCTAAATTTGGTAAAGTTGTCGGGAAAGATATCGTGGAAGGCAAAAAAACATTTATTATGCTTAAAGCAAAAGATTTGTTTACAACAAAAGATGAAATCGAACTACTTAACACTTTTTTCGAAAACCATGGCTTACCAACTGAACAAGTACCCATAATGATAGATTATCTCGATAAAAATAGTGTTTTCGATGTTACTAATGAAACAATTAATGGATATTTTTCCACTATTCAATCTCATATGAATAATTTCGAGGATAATATCTATAAGGATATGTTGGGTAGTTTAATTCAAAGTTTATTCATTAGAGAGTACTAATGTCCTTTCTGATTCATAATGAAGCATTTATTCCCAATAAATCTTTACCTTATGAGTTGTATAATTTTTTTGATAATCAAATTGCAAATGTAAGTATTCATAAGCATATCATTGTAGTACCCACTAGGAAAATTGTTCGAAATTTAAAGAAATACTTAGCTCAACAATACTCAAAAATCCACAATAAAGCACTAAATAACATTTATATCTACAACCTTGAAGATTTTTTTAAGCAGGTATGTAATTGGTTGGATATTTTGAATGATAAAAAGATAATTTCCGAAGGTATCAAACTGATGCTGATAGAGCAGGCAATCAACCAATCAGATTTAAAATATTATAGATTTTCAGATAATTACCTTAAGTTGGATGTAGCTCGAAAAATTGCATCTATCATTAATGGATTAAGGATGGACGGAGTTGGATACAACACTGAAAATAATGAATATGCGGTATTTGACGACAGAAAAGCAGCTGATATAGAATTAATTCACCAGAATTATTTAAATCTATTAGGCTCTTCACTTTTGGACATTCCCCAGTTGATGAACAATCTGCTTGCATTTTTATCTAGAAATGAATCAATCGAAAATTTATCAAAAATTCTTGCTAAAAAAAACAATATCGAATCAATACATTTGATTGGTTTTTCCGACTTTAAAAAACTTGAATTACAACTTCTCTCCAAATTCCACATGTTGTCCGTACCATTTATTATAAACCTTGATTATTCCGAATTAGCAGGTCCGCTTTTTGGAAATTTTCAAAAAATCCTTCAACACTTTATCGAGCATAATTTTAAGTTGTATAGCACCGAATCACTTTTTGTGGATGATGAGAGACTTACTAATAAACTAAGTTACCATCTGTTCGATGAGAGAAAAGATAAGAAATACACATCCCTTTCGGAGAATTTAACAATAATTGAATGCCAAAATATAGTTGACGAAGTTCAATATATAACCAAATTTGTAAAATATATGAACATAGTGCAACAAATTCCTCTATCGCAAATTGCAATTGTTGCTCGTAACCAGGATGATTATGCAGGCTTGTTTTTCAACTCTTTTAAATCGGAGAACATTCCTGTTAATATCACTCATCGCAAAAGTATAAAACAATCAGTTCTTGTTAGGAACATATTACTGATTTTGAAAATAATTGAGGGCAACTTTAGTTTTGAACAATTGAAATTACTTTTTGAAAGTAAATTTATAAACATTGATCGAATCGATAAAGATAACTTTTTGGAAGTAATTCGAATACTAAAACTGAGAAATAATAAGCTAAGTTTCGATAATGAATTTATTAAAAACAGAGCCAATTCATTTTTAAGTTATCTAATTTCAGTTTTGGATACAGAATTGGATAAATATTCTCGCAAAGATAATGAAAAACTTAAAGAGAAAATCGGAAAATTCATAATTGACATAGATATTATTAAGTCGATATTTAATAATTATGATAAGAAAATCACAATAAGCAACCTAAAGGATTTACACTTCAAAATACTTAAAGATTTTAAGATAGTGCAAAGCTTAGTTGCTCAAATTCAACATATTCAGATAAATAAAGATAAGTACAGCACTACAGAATACAATGATTTGCTCGAAGCAATAGAAGCTGAGAATAATGGGTTGGAGGTTTTTGCAAATTTAATCGAAAAATTGATGCAAACACTACCTATTCTCCAAATCGATTCCATATCAATGGCTGATTTGTTGGATAGATTGGAAGTTGCCGCAATTAACGAAAAATACCAAATTCGTGAAAAAGAAAATTATGGTGTTACAGTGACCTCCATCGATCAAATTAGATTGATTCCATTCAAAGTTAAAATTTTGTGTGGTGCTGTTGATGGAACATTACCTTTAACCTATAATGTCGAAAAATTTCTTGGAAAAGAACTAATCGAAAGCAAATACGAGCATTATCGAGCAGAAAAGGTTCTATTTTATCAGTTTCTCGAGGATGTAAGCTGGTGCAGTTATGTGTCGCTGAAGTTCATAACCTATCCAAAGTTGACCAACAACACAATAAACACAATTTCGCCTTTACTCGACAGCTTGATCCGTAATACCGATATTAAGGAAAAAGGTAAAGTAATTAATTCAACAGATGATAATGATTCGCTGCCGATAAAAAAATTAATTGTTTCAAATACAGATTATTTCAAGTTTTTATACGCAAATGGTATTGAACAAAATCCAATTTATAGTAATTTAGATGAGTTATTTAATCTTGTTCGGTACTGTATAATACCAAAAAATGTTGTATCGCAAATTACATTAACAGAACGGTTCCAGAATACATTGGAAAATAAACATTACACAATTGGTGATTTTGAGAATTATTCTCAATGCCCTTATTATTATTACTTAAAACGAGTATTAAAAGTAGATTTGACAAAAGAGAAGGAAACAAAATTAGAACCAGTCGAAATTGGGAATATATTTCATAAAATTCTCTATGAATTCTATTCGCAAATACAAACGAAAGATAACAATAGTAAAAATTCTATAACTCCAGTAACATTAATACCAAGCAAATTAGAAGAATATAAGAATTTATTGTTTAGGATAATAGAAACAGAGCTGTCCAATCCTCTTTACGACCACCCATTTGTAAAATTACACACCAATAAACTTCTTAGTAAACACCCTTCAATTAATCCTTTATTGAACTGGCTGGAAAAAGAAATAGAAGAGCAGACTAAAAGTAGTTTGCGACCTGCATTTTTTGAATACCCGATAACAATCGAAATACAATCCAGCACAGAACCTATAGAGAAAATTATTTATACAATTAAAATTGATAGAGTTGATGTAGTTATTCATAGCAGTGATTCAATTGACTTTTCTGTTGTGGATTACAAAATTCGCTCAAACAAAGTTGGGGACAGAGAAATATTAGAATTTAAGTCTTTTCAGATACCTGTTTATATGATTAGTACAATGGAACACTTTAAAACAAAAGGTGTAGATTTTATTCCAGTTAATGGCACATACTATAATCTATTAGATTTCAAGAAAAATAAACGAAAAGTCTTGGATACTCAATCAACAAAAAATCCGATTGATATTAATGAAATTCTTAATAGAAGCATCTCAAAAACCTTTGAAATTAAGAGTCAGATAATCAGAGGATTATTTCCTCTAACTAGTGATGAAAAGAATTGTCGGTATTGCGAAATGGAACCTATCTGTCGGAAAAAGACAGTTAACTAGTAATTAACCTGTATTATATCCACAATTTTCACACTACGAACATTTAATAATTCCAATATCTTAGAGTTATAATCAGAATAAGTATTAAATTTGACAGATAAGATGCCTTCGAACCAATTATCCTCGATTACCTGAAAATTATATTTTTCGACTGTAATTGTATTAAAAACACGGTAGACATCGCTAACAAGCCCGTCCCTATCGATACCTTTTACGTAGAGTTGCACAGTAAATTCCCTATTCCAATCTTGGTTTGGGCGTTCATGTTCCTGAATGTGCGATTTAATTTGTTCAAAATTTAATTGACCTTTCTGCATCAAATAACTAAAAATATAAACAATGGCTGGATAACTTACTACATAGTTAAGCCACTCCGGTTTAATGTTCACTTCGTCATCTTCAATTATTTGGATTGTTTGATTGCTTGTTAAAGTATAATCGTAACTAAAAATTCTATCTTTAATTTTGGCAGCTTTAAATTTAGAACCAATTTCTGGTGAAACTGCAAAGGCAAAATCCAGAGCCGTTGCACCAGGAGGTAGATAGTACTCATTTTTATCTAGGGTGAAGCATTTAATCTTATCTTCAATCAGATTTAAGTTGATTGATTTCCAAATGTGTGAAATTGCCTGGTCCCCCTCCGAAAGAAGGTTGTAGATCATCCAATCGCCCCAATTATTCAGCGATTCCGAATCAATAGTAAGTACTTTTTTTGTTAATAGAGGATTATTTGTATTTTTTGTAATTCCCTCAAGTAAGTTATGATCAGAATTATTCATTAAGTATAATTCCAATTGCTCTTTCTTCTCGTTTAGGAAAGTTAATTTAATAACTTCGAAATCGTATTCCGAAAATTGTGCTCGTTGGCGAGAATAGCTTCGTAGAACAAAGTTTTTGGATATAGCGGCTGCAACGAATTCCATATCAATTTTGTCTGGAACAGGTATGATAATATAGACGAAATCCTTTATTGCGTCCAAATTACTGAGTTTATTTGTTAAATTATAAACTTCATAAGGAGGACGGTGATATAGAACCACACTTAATTCACTAAAGTTGTTGACTAACGATATTTTACCGATTATTTGTTCGAAAATTCTTATTTCGTTATGAATCTGAGATATCTTTTCTCTAATTATAGTCTTAATCTTCGAATGCACATCTTCATCGGAAATATAGGCAAAGGCCATTTGCTGCAAATCTATTGCAACATCTCGATAACCTAAACGCTTGGCAAAACCAACATAGAATTGCAAAGTTTCGTTCGAGATTTCTCGTTGTTTTTCCAAAGCTTTGGATTTTTCCTTATCAACTTCGAAATAATGCAAAGTTTGCATATTGTGGTATCTGTCTGATAATTTTATAACTATTACATTCGGATCGAGAATAAAGGTAGTTAGTAATTTGCAATATGTAAGCCCTTTTTGAATTGACTTATTTTCTTCAATAATCTTTATAAGTTCTGGTTTTGCAAAGGCTTTTTGTAAAATTCCAGAGTTGATTATCGATTCGCTACCCAAGGATTCTCTGGAAATTTTGGTTAATGCATCCACCACATCAGCTAATTTTTCACTTCCAAATGTTTTCATTATCCGTTCGCGTGTAACTTTGTTTGTCTTCTTCTGAGTATCCTCGATAGTATCGTGAAGAAAAGCAGCAGCTAAATAAATCTCATCATAAACATTGAATTTCTGAATAAGATAAATTGCCACCCACAGGACATGAACATAATATTTTTGATCTGATTTTCTTTTATCGCTTTTATGATGAAAACAAGCAAAAGCAAATGCTTTTTTTAGAAATTCGAAGTTAGCCGAAGGGTTATATTTTTTAATTCTTGAGTAAAATACTCGAAATCATCGTTTAACGATTTACCTAATCCTTCCTTAAAATCATCTTGAAAGAGTGTTTCCTCAACTAACTGTCTTATTTGCATTCAAGCTTAATATATTTATTTGATATTATTATTTTTGATATTATTATTGCTCTTCTACTCGATTAGTTCTAGAATGTTTGAAAATTACGAACATAAACACAATGAAAAAATCAATTATCAGACCGATAACTAATGACAGTGAATAAGTGGGGGAATCTTTCTTATATGGTTTTGTTGCCCAATCTAAAACATCTACTTGTGGTACATCTTTTTTTTCTGCTATTGCCTCTTGGTAATAGGTAGTCCTTAAGTATGCAAGAATTTGTTCGTATAGTTTCTGCTCGCGGATTAAATTGGTATATTGTCTGATTAATAATGGAATATCCTTGAGGGGAATAGAGAAATAATCTTCACCAGTTAGGCCACCAGTCTGAATTTTGTTAAACTGTGAACGCAAAGTTTTGTAATTTTCTTGAAGTACTTTTAACGATTGTGCATTTTCAGAATATAATTTCTTTGCAAGGTTTAATTCAACTTCGGCTTTAGCCAATTCAACAGAAAGCTCGTTTGCTTGTGAAACGATTGCCTTGGTTTGTTCTTCCAATTCAAGAACCTTCTTATCCGATTGAAAAACTTGTAGTAAATTCTGAACTGAGTCTAATTTATTTAAATATATTTGGATTTCACCAGCAATAAAGTCCTTTGTTTTGCTTGATATGTTGTTTGCTCTTTGCCGGATAATAAAATCTAATGCTTCAACAGCTGTATTGGCAATTTTACTTGATAAAATAGCCGCTGAATCCTTTGCTTCTGAATTGGGAAAAAGGTCGGTCCACACATATACAGATAAATAAATTACACCACTTCTGTCCACAAGAACATCAATAGATTGAGTTACAATTTCTTGAATTTGTCCTTCTTTTAAATTCTCATAAAACATTGATTTTCGTAGGTGTAATTTATCAATAATGTAATTGGCAACACTTCTACTTTTAATCACCTCACCATAAAATAATGATAAGTTTGATTGTTGCAAAGAACCCAAACCTCCACTCATAGCACCTATATTCATATTCTGCAACATCGATCCAACATTCATCTGATTACTTTGTTGTTTTGGAGGCATTATTGAAGCATCGGCTGAATACTTATATGGTGCGATAATCAAATACAATATTAATAACCCTAAAAAAATATAAAATGTAATATTTGCAGTTTTCCTATGTCTTCGATAGGTTGAATACAAATCTTTGATTGAAGTATTAGTTAATTCAGTAAATTTCATTTTCTAGAACCTTTAGGGATAACATTATAATTTTATTTTGAAGATTGTGCTGCAGTATAAATTGTAAATAATACACCTAATATCGTTGTTAATTGTGCAATTGTTGTAATTATATCCTTGAAAACCTCAGTAAAAGATACTTCTTTTTCGGGTGGTACTAAAATTACATCACCTGGTTCGAGCACATATTTCATATCTTTTGCTAAAAAGATTTCACCCTTGCTTTTTGCAATAAATGTTTCATTTTCATCTGCTCGATATCCAAAACCACCAGCCTGATTAATATAGTCCATATAAGTCCAACCTTGCTTGTATACAACATATCCAGGATCATTTACCCTTCCTTGGACGTTTATATAGTTCTTTTTGGTAGGAACAATTATCGAGTCCTTGTTAAACAATGAAATGTTTTGGTCCGACATTGGTTCAGAAATTGCTTTGTTCCAGTTCAATGCCATCGAGCCTCGTTTTTCTCTAACACGCGATTGAAAATATCGTTGCTCGAATTCACTCATTTCTGTTGAAGGTGTGCGATACAAACGGTCCATTTCAAAGTCTCGTTTCTCGGCTTCCTGTTGACGCACGAATTCAATATCGGTTATTGAAGCGTCCTCGGTAAATCCACCACATCGAAGAATTAAGTCGAATATTCTGTCTCTGTTCTCAATTATCGCATATTTACCTGGGTACTTAACTTCGCCAGCAATCACAACATAATGTTCCTTGTTCCAATTAGGAATGATTCTGACCATTACACGATCACCAATTTCGAGAGGAATATCGCCTTTCAGATTCCCTCTGGTATTTAATATATCTTTCCAACCAGATAAATCCAAGTACCATTTAACAAGTCTTTTTTCATTAGGATCGAAACGACTAATCTCAATAGAGTCCAATTGTGCGGATGCCAAAAAGCCTTGAGCAAATCGAATTAGGGTCGAAAGTGAATCGCCTGGCATAAATTCGAACTCACCTGGATAACCAACTTCGCCATATATACTTATTTGTTGCCGCTCGCTGTTAGGTGGTATAATAATTTGATCGCCACCCTCCAGGAATGGATTAGCTTCTTTTATACCAGCTAAAAAGAATTTTAATAAATCAATTTGTATTACTTGATCGCCACGAATTAACGAAATATTTCGTAGTGAAGCATCGTATTTTAATCCGCCAGCTCTCTCAATTACTTCGGATGCCCTATCGGTGGGCGACGATGGAATACTCATCGATTTGGCTATCGAACCACTAATGATTACCTTGAATTGCCTTGGTTTTGTTAAAATAAATCCAACTTCTGAGGTTTTATATACTTTTTTAATCTTCTCATTAACTAATTCATACACTTTATCTAAATATAGATTCTTAACATCAATTAACCCAACAGTAGGTATTAAAATTTTATTTTCAGGAGTTACTTTTAAGGTATAGCTAATGGGCTCCGTTGCGAAAACAGAAAATTCAAATACATCTCCAGGTCCAACCCTATATTCTTTTGCATCAATTGCCTTTTCCAACAATGTAAATGTTTCTTTGGAGACCTCAATGGCATTCTTATGAGCTAATGTATCTAATTTTAATTTTGATATCCCAGTTATTTTTGAATAATCAATTTGTGAAAATAAGGTTGATAAAGAAAATAAAAATATTAACAGAATTATTTTTTTCATAATCCATTTGTTTATTGAAAAAATGCAAATTAAGAAAATTAACACTAACAATAAAAATTAATCGTAATTTTGAATGTATGGAAAAAGAATTATTACAAATTGCAAAAATTGCAGCAATCAATGCTGGCAAGATATTGAAAGAAGGTTTTGGTACGAATTTCAACATTCGTAGCAAGGAAGGTAAACACAATTTGGTTACTGAATACGACTTGAAGTCTGAGAATTCTATTATAGAATTCTTAAAGAAGGAAGTACCTAATTCGGTGTTTCTTGCCGAAGAAAGTGGCAAGAGTGTGGATTATGACCGAAATGCCATAAAATGGATTATCGATCCACTGGATGGAACGGTTAATTACGCTCATAACATTCCTATTTTTTGTGTGAGTATTGCCGCAGAAATCAACAATCAAATATACATAGGAGTAATTTATCATCCATTACTCGACGAACTATTTTACGCAATTAAAGGTCATGGCGCTTATTTGAATGAAATACCCATTACTGTGAGCACTGTAGATAAATTCGAAAATGCTTTTTTGGTTACCGGATTTCCTTATCGTCCGGGCAAAAGCAATTACAGAAGTGCCCAATTATTCGTTGATGTTGTCCAGCGCGGCATTCCAATTCGACGATTAGGTTCGGCTGCACTGGATTTGGCTTATGTGGCAAGTGGCAGGTTCGATGGATTTTGGGAATTGGAACTAAATCCTTGGGATGTTGCTGCTGGGTATTTGTTAGTTCAGGAAGCTGGTGGTTTGGTTACCGATTACGGTCTAAATGCTTATTCAATTTATTCAAAGTCAATTTTAGCAACAAATGGTTTAATACATAATTCGTCTTCAGAATTTTTGAATAAAAATGATGAAGATGAAAATTAATTATTACTCTGGTGCAGGCAATCTATTTTCGGTTATTGACAATCGGGATATTAAACTTGATACTGACAATTTGTCAAAGTTAGCACAGGTTGCTTGCTCCAAAAGCAATAGCTTTACAATAAAAACAGAAGGATTAATTTCATTGAATGATAATTATGGAGGAAAATTTGATGTTAGTTTTTTCAATCCTGACGGGTCGAGTGGAATGATGTGTGGAAATGGTGCTCGCTCGGCTGTTAGTTTTATCAAAGCCATTGGATTGTCCAAATCTGATTTGAATGATGATTCTCCGATAGATTTAATAATTGAACTAGCTGGTAGGGAATATCCTTCAACGATAACAGGTGATTTGATTAATGTATCATTTCCAAAACATAATCAATTGGAAATAAGCTTTGAAATTAAAATTGATGATTCATACATATACGGAGATTTTGTGGATGTAGGCTCGCCTCATTTAGTTTTGGATTTTCAGAAAATTTTAAAAAACAAATACTTTAGCTTTCGTCACTATCCTCTCGAGGATATGGCCAAACCAATCAGGTCCAATCAAGAACTTTTCCCCGAAGGGATTAATGTATCGATTTACTATGTGGAATCACAACAGAAAGTGTATCTTCGCACATACGAAAGAGGCGTTGAAGCCGAAACAGGTGCTTGCGGAACTGCAGCTATCAGCACTGCACTTGTGCTATTTAAAAAAGGAATTATTGGAAAAAGTGTGGAAATTATTCCCACAAGCAGAATATCGTTAAATGTCGAAATTAATACCGACCAAAACAAAGAAATTATTGGTTTTAACCTAATTGGAACTGCTGAAAAAATTGGAGAAGCATTAATTGAATTCTAGATTGGACATAAATTTTTTGCAAAAATCCCACGAGTTATTTTCCGAGACTTCACTCCATCGCAGATATTTCCATCAAAATCCCGAACTTTCGTTTAAGGAAATTAATACAACTAAATACATATCCGATTTTTTAACCAAGATTGGTATAAATCACAAAATTGCTTTAAAGTCCGACCCCAATTTGGTAGAAAACGACATTGGTATTGTTGCTTGGATTGGAAGTGTCGATAAATCAATTGCTTTGCGTGCAGATATTGATGCCTTGCCGATAACTGAAAATACTGGATTGGATTTTTGTTCTCGGAGCCAAGGTATAATGCATGCTTGCGGTCACGATTTTCATGCAGCAATGTTGCTTTCGGCTGCCAAAATAATTAAAGAATACGAAAACCAATTAAACCATCAAGTAGTATTTATCTTTCAACCAGGTGAAGAGCAATTACCTGGAGGGGCCAAATTATTAATTGATAGCAAAATTTTGGATGATTTCAACATACAAGCTTTCTTTGGTCAACACATAAATCCCGAAATTAATGTAGGAACTATTGCAACAAAATCTGGTCCCTTGATGGCTTCTACCGATGAATTTCATATTAAAATTACTGGGAAAAGCACTCATGCTGCTCAACCACATTTGGGTGCCGACCCCATCTATGCCGCCACAGATTTAATCAATTTCCTATATAGTTTACCGAATAAGTTTGCAAATCCACTGGAACCTGTTGTGATGGCTATCACAGCTTTCAATTCTGGAAATACTACAAACATTGTCCCGAACGAAGCCAAATTAATGGGTACTATGCGGACCTACAATCAAGATTTAAGAAATGAACTTAAACAATTCATTAAGAAACACGCAAATCAAATTGTCGAGTCGCACAAATGTTCGCTTGATTTTACGATTTTGGAGGGATATCCTCCACTCTTGAATAATAGTCAATTAGCAAATTCGGTTCAAGAGGTTTCCACAAAAGTATTCGGAAAAGAAAATTTCCAAATTGCCGAATCGAAAATGTGGGCAGAGGATTTTGCTTACTATTCGCAATTTGCTCCTTCTTGTTTTTGGTTTTTAGGTTGTTCCAAACCAGAACAACAGTTTTACCCACTACATAATCCTAAACTTAATCCCGATGAAGAAGCAATGATTATCGGCACTGCTCTCATGGCTGCAATTGGATTGAACGACATTACAAAGTGATTGTTGCTCAAACACATTTCTAATTATCAATTACTTAACCAATAATTGGATTTAGAAGTAAAACATTTAACCTAATCGCTTTTCCAATGCATTATAATAGATTTCCTTTGCTTCAACAGTCTTTAGAGAGAAAGAATCGGAAAAATTAACTTGTTCTACTTGAACTTGTCCAATTTTATAATGCATAACATTGTGTTTTTCCAACACATCCAACAATAATTGTTCGTTTTGATTAGGAACAGTAACAACGATCCGTGATTGAGATTCGCCAAATAATCGTGCTAATGTAGGTTCTTCCAATTGAACTTTTGCACCTAAATTTTCAGAAAGCATAGCCATCTCGGTTATCGTAACAGCCAATCCGCCTTCGGCACAGTCGTGTGCTGCATTAATTATTTGATTTTCTATCAATTCCAAGGTTGCATTTTGTAATTTCAATTCCTCGTTCAAATCTAATTTTGGAGCATCTCCAGTAACTTTTCCAAAATATAATTTTACAACTTCCGAACCACCAATCTCATCTCTGTTATTTCCCAAAAGATATACTAAATCCCCCACTTGCTTGAGTTCTGGAGTCATCCGTTTGGATAAATCATCCAAAATTCCCAACATACCAATTACTGGTGTTGGATATACTGCAAAATTCTGAGATTCATTGTGGAAGCTTACATTTCCTCCAGTTACAGGTGTTTCCAAGGTTAGACAAGCATCTTTCATTCCACGCACTGCTTCGCGAAATTGGAAATAAACTTCGGGATCGTAGGGATTTCCAAAATTCAAACAATTTGTAATTGCTACCGGTTTAGCCCCAACACAAACTGTATTACGTGCAGCTTCGCAAACTGCAGCTTTGCCTCCTTCATAAGGGTCTAAGAAAACATAACGACTGTTGCAGTCAGTTGTTAACGCAATTCCCTTGCCGGGAACTTGTCGTAATCGCAGAACTGTAGCATCACCTTTAATCGAAATTGTGTTGGTTTGCACCTGACTATCGTATTGTTCGAATATCCATTTTTTGGAAGCAACAGTTGGTGATGCAAGTATTTTTTTTAGAATTTCAATTGGTGAATCTTCGATTAAGGATAAATCGATATTTTCCTTTTTTGTTTTTTGCAAATATTCTGGCGTTTTATATTCACGGTCGTTTTGAGGTGCACCTCCTCCAAGTACCAAAACCTCGGCTAGTAAGTTGACAACCAATTTTCCATGCCTATATATTTTAAGGTAACCATCTTCGCGAACTTCTCCAACCTGAGTTAAGGGTACGTCCCATTTTTTTGCTACTTTTTGAATAATTTCCTCTTTTCCCTTTTCGATCACAAGCAACATTCTTTCTTGCGATTCTGATAACATAATTTCGTAGGCAGTCATATTTTCTTCACGAAGCGGTACTTTATCCAAGTCTATCGTCATTCCCACATTCCCACGGGCGCTCATCTCGGAAGTAGAAGATGATATACCAGCAGCTCCCATATCCTGAACACCAACCAATACACCTGTTTCGTGTATTTCCAATAATGCTTCGAGTAGTACTTTCTCGGCAAATGGGTCTCCTACTTGTACTGTGGGACGCATTTCGTCAGTACTTTCGTCGAATTCGCGTGATGCAAGAAGCGATGCTCCGTGAATACCATCACGACCTGTTCTGCTACCTAATATAAAAACAGGATTGCCCGGTCCTTTGGCAGTTGCCGAGATAACATTGTCTTTATGAACTATTCCAGCAGCCATTGCGTTAACCAATGGATTGTCGTTGTAACATTCATCAAAGTAAACTTCGCCTGCAACAGTAGGAACACCAAAGGAATTGCCATAATCTCCAATACCTTTAACTATACCTTTAACCAGATATTTATTTCGAGGAACATCAAGCTCGCCAAATCTCAACGAGTTAAGCGATGCTATTGGTCTGGCTCCCATCGTAAAGATATCTCTTAATATACCACCAACGCCCGTTGCGGCTCCTTGATAAGGCTCTACTGCCGAAGGATGGTTATGGCTCTCGATTTTAAACGAGATTGCCCATTGATCATCTATTGCTACCAATCCGGCATTTTCGGCACCAGCCTCGACCAGCAACCTTCCACCAGAACGGGGTAGTGTTTTTAGTTGCTTAATTGAATTCTTGTAAGAGCAATGCTCGCTCCAAAGCACTCCAAAAACGCCTAACTCTGTGTAGGAAGGAACTCTTCCAATTTTTTCAACAATCAAATCATATTCTTGTTCGGTTAATCCAACATCGGAGGCACTTTGGCGAGATATTTGAATTTCTGAATAAACTTCTTCCATAATCACTTAAAATAAAAATGCAAATTAAACAATTTTTCCATTTTTTTATTTTCATTGCATTGTATTTTTCACACAGTCTTTGTAGCTGGGAGTTTTTTTTAATTTAATTAACCCAAGAACGAATTCTTTTGCTATTAATAGCAATGCAGTTCTTTCATTAACAACGAGAAGTTATAGTCGCCTACTTCATTGGATTCCCAATTACGTAGAAATGACAAAACCACATGATTAATGCAATAAATGGACTTATTGAATTAAGTATTCGATTGCATCATCGTCTTTGCTAAAGAATGGCATCATGTCGGTTAAACCACTAACGGTCAATACTTCGGCGACAATTTCGGTTGGAGATAAAATTGCCATTCGTTTTGAATTTTGATTCAACTTAACATAAACAAGCATCAGAACTCTCAATCCCGCACTGCTAATGTAGTTCAAATCCGAAAAATCGAAGACTATTGATTGGCCGCTAAAGTTGTCGATACTTTGGAGTTGATTCTGAAACTCATCGGCATTTGTGGCATCTATTCTTCCTTTCACGCCGATTTTGAGATAATTATCATTATTTTGAATATTTATTTCCATTACTTACCCCCTTTGATTTCGAATTTAATTTTATTTTTATTATCTACAAAATTATAACTAAAATTTTTTGCAAATTTTGCAACAAGCATCAATCCCCTACCCCCAATCTGATCGTTAGATGGTTCATTTTCCACTGCATTTATCAATGACTGCTTATAATCGAACTGTTCCGAATCGTCCGTCATTTCGATAAACAAAGTATCATTATTAAAACCAATATTAACTTCTATTCTGGGGATTTGGTTAGCAGATTCTCCGTATTTAATGATATTTGTAATTAATTCTTCGAGAACAAGCACAAGTTTATTGACCAATAGTGAATTGATGTTTAATTCTCCTGCACTGCTTTCGATAGCAACTCTTTGCCTTTCAAATTCTGCAAGACTTGCTGTAAAATTTGATTTATATAGAGTGTGAGGATTATTTGTTTTTAAATACTGCAAAACGACAATTGTTATATCATCAAATGGGGCAAACCCATCAACGAATTGATTAACTTGATTTTTAGTGAAATTTATAACTTCGTTTGGAGAAGAGTATGGTAACTTGTGAATTATTTTTAATACATTTTGTGTTCCAAACATATCTTCTTTTGGACTTTGAGCATCGGTTAATCCATCTGTATATAAGAATATTAAGTCAGAATTTTTTAGCTGTATTGAATCATATTTAGTTACCGGCAAATTAATAATTCCCAAGGGTGGAAGATGTGTCGTTTCAATAGTTATGGAATCGGAATTTTGTGCAATGTGTATGGGAAAATTATGTCCAGCATTAATGTAATTGATTACCCCTGTTTCCACATCGAGAATCCCAGCAAACAAAGTAACAAACAATTTTTGCTCGTTGTTTTGGCAAATATGGTCGGACAATTTTTGTATTATCTTTCGAATATCATTACCTTCGGTTTTGGCAAATGCTCTTTGCAAATTAATCACCATCGACATAAATAATGCCGCACCAATACCCTTGCCCGACACATCTCCGATGGCAAAGAATAAATATCGATCGTCAATCTTAAAGAAATCATATAAATCACCGCCAACTTCCTGGGCAGCATCCAAACTGCCTTCAATTATCACTCTGCCATCGTAGCTAATTGATTGATTGTAATGTGGTAACATGCTTTGCTGAATTTGTTTTGCAACCATTAATTCGTTATCGATTTTGCTTTTTTCCTGCATCAGTTTTTGATGTTGCTCAAAATAATTAATTAATTCGATTTGCAAAGTTTTAAATGATTTATTTAAAGTTTGAATTTCCAAACTCCCGGTAGTAATATCTGGGATTTCTTGAGTAATAAACTGCTCTCCTTCCCTATTCATCAGCGATACAAATTCGCTTAATGGTTTGGTAACCTTGCGCGAAACAACAAATACAGAAATTAAAATTATAACCAACCCAATTGAGAATATCATTAAAATTTGACGGTTTAAAAGGTATAAATCTGCATAAAGTTCTGATTCGGGGAATACAAACACTAAGTCCCAACCATTGTTTTCCAGTTCGGAATAAAAAATCCAGCTAGGTTCTTTCAAAAATTTGGAAGTCAATCTTTTAAACCCGCTTTTCCCTTGCTTCATATCTTCTAAGATACTTGCTAATTGCGGTTCTTTGTTAACAATCGACAACTCCTCCAAATTCAATCGCATAACCATAGTTGTATCTTTATGAGCAATTATATTTCCTTTTTCCGAAACCAAAAAAGCATAGCCTGTATCAAAAATCTCAATAGTACTTATCAATTTGTTGAGCCAATCCAGAGAAATATCTACTGTTAATATTCCTATAAAAGTATTTAAATCTTTATTATCCTGATAAATTGGGATTGAATAAGTTGTCATTAAAATATCGCCACCGCCATCGTCGTAATATGGTTCGCTCCAAGTTGCTTTATGGTTTAAAAAAGGATATGTGTACCACTCCCAGTCTTTATAACTATAATTTTCATTTGCTAAATTCTTGCTCTTTATTTTTCCATTATCTTTCCAATAATATGGTGCATCTAGTTTCTCCTGTCCAGGATTTAGCTTGGGATTGAATGCAAAGCAAGAACCAAATATTTCATCATTACCCAAAACGATTTCCTGTATGGTATTAATTATATTATCTCTATAGTAATTTTGATTTTTAATAAAAAGTGAGGAATTAAAAGCAATTTTTTCTATTGTATTAAATACCCCTTCGCTTTTGTTTATTGCCGAATTAGTTAGATTTTGTGTATTTTCTTGAACATTTTTTAGTAGCAACTCTCTTGAGATATAATAATTATATAGGAAAATGATGCTGAATATACCAATGAAAATTGGCAATATCCAGACTATCAGATAGAAAGCAAATTTTTTGGATTTATTTATCATTCTTCAAATCGATAATCGCTCAAAATTACATTTAATATTTCATTTGCCAATTCTGCCACAAGCACAATTTTTTCACGTTCAATACGAACATTATTCAAATATTGCATTTTTATTATGTCGCCATCGGCAAATTCGGGGATTATGCCACTAAATAGAAAACCTATTTCATTGCATTGTTGCATAAGTAATCCAGCAAATGGTTTCGAAAGAGGAAAAGTTAAATAAGTTGTATCTATTTTGCGTAGGCATAGTTCCTTAAGTTGGTGTTTAACTATCCTTAGTGCATCGGTTCCAAATTTTTCAAGTTTTATGTCAGCAACATTTAAATCAGATTTTACGCTTGTAGTATAATGAGTATTTTCGCCAAAAGGCTCCGTAACTTGATTGGGCAAAATTTGAACAATTTCTCTGTCAAAGTCCAAGTTATGATAAATCTTCGAAATAATATCATAGAATTTTGGATTCACATAAATAACTCTGTGGGGTTCTTTATTTGTTCTTAAAAAGTATTGAACAACTGATTGCCGTGTGTCTGCTTGTTCTGTGGAAATTTTTTTGAAAGTAATGCTTTCGGTAACGTAGGCTAGCATAACCCCAATTTCCCTTGCGCCAAGCGAAATATTGCCTTTCTGAGTGAAAGGATGAATTGTTACAGCTTCGCTATAAAGGCCATACATTCCTTTGTTCTGCGCATATTCGCTGAGGAATTGCTTTAGTCTTTTGAATAAATTTGAGCCACGATATCGCGGATCGACCATTGCAACGCCCGAATCCGCAACTTTGCTGTCCTTGTTATCGAAAACCAATGATAAATTACCAACAATTTCATCGCTTGAATTAATGCATACTGCAGAAATCAGTAAACCATTTTCGATCATTTCGCGAATCTTATCTGGATAGTAAAAAACCGACATATAAGTGTAGCCATATACCTTGAAAGCCAACCGAGATAATTGAGTTACATCATTAAGGCGAATTAATCGTATTTCTTTAATATCATCACAAATCACCTCTAGGCTGGTAATTCCATCATCAATTCGAGCGATCTCGTCGATGATGTTTTTACTTTTTATGTATTTAATCAATTCAATTGATTTACCCTGCTTGCCATAATTCACAAACTTGAATTCATCTGCAATGTTTTTAAGAAGCAAAATACTCAAATATGAATTCTGTGCAGTTTCCAGCAATTCGATATCAACTGGGATACCTTGGTCGTGCACTGATATTATAAATTGTCCGGGTTTGTAGGAAACACTTACATCTATTGTCCCTATAAATTCATCACTAAATGAATTAGTTATAGTAGCTATTAGGGCTTCTTCGACAATTAATTCAATTTGAGATAATTCTTTTTCAGAAAAATTGAAGTAATTTGCAAAAGTAGAAACAAAATTTTGGACAACCCCAAGAAATTGTTTGTCTGAAAGAATAGTAATTTTACCTAATAATTCATTATCAAGTAATTTTTTACTAAGCATAGCGTTCCTCAATTACTCTTTTAATCTTACCTGTTCGTGGATTAATTGGCAATTCGCCTGGATTTAGGATTCTAGCTATAGGTCGGGCTATACTTTTTGCTTCCAAAAAAGCAGACAATGCTGGTTTTTCCTTTAAAATAAATTGAACTAATTTTTCGGCAAGCAAAGATTTTTCATTTTCTGAAATTGTTTCGATACTCTCCACATGTACTTCAAGTAAATCTAAATGACCATCGTATCGGCCGAACATAGTGAATTTTTGCGATAAACCAGCAACTTCGGCAACGGCTTGTGAAGCTGCATCTGCCGAAATATTATCACCCCCAATAATCAAAACTTCGTCGGAACGACCAAGCAACTCCAACAATCTGGTTTGGCGTCCACAATCGCACTTATGAGTTAAAAGCCTGCCACGATCGCCAACATCATAGCGTATCACCGGCATTAATTTTCTGTCTATATTTGTCAGAATGATATTTCCCGCTTTACCATCGGGCAGGACTTCGCCTGTATCCGGATCTACTATTTCGACAATATGCAATATTTCCTCAATATGATGTATGCTTCCAGTGCACTTTTCGCATTGATATCCGACCATGCCTGTATCATTGATTGCATAGGTTGCCGAGCCGACAATATCAGCTTTCAAGGTTCTTTTAATGAATTCCTCAGCTGCTGGTGATAAATGTTCTCCACCATATCCAATTTTGGGGATACGGAAATCTTCAATTTTATTTTTTTCCACATATTCAGCAATAGAGATTAAAATTGATGGAATGGAAATTATCCCGTCAACCTTAAATACTTTAAGGTAGCTCATAATATTTTCCAGTCCCACATGTCCTCCAATTGGTAGAATGTGGCAGCCAATTTTTTCTAGTGCCATATTAATACTGATGAAGGAAGCCCACATATTTCCAGCAAAAAAGAGGTTTGCAACCACATCATCCCGATTAAACAATTTTAAATACATTCCTTTGGCTATACTGTAAGCATTCCGGCGAGTTTCTTCCAAAGTTC
>CAYOPF010000019.1:27571-29867 GCA_964405755.1 uncultured Chloroherpeton sp. | reverse complement strand
AAAAAACACTCTGATCCATCCCCTGCCACACCCACTTTGGTTGCTTTTTATCCTTTTAATGGCAATGCTCTTGATGCTAGCGGTAGTGGAGCAAATGGTACTGTCATGGGAGCAACTTTATGTGCAGATCGCAATGGAAAACCTGATAAAGCATACGAGTTCAAGGAGAATGACAATGCAATCAAATTCCCACTATCTGGTTTTTCGTCCTTAAGTGTTTCTTTATGGTACAATGCAGCTGATAATATTAAATATCATTATCCCACTTTATTTACATATCAGACCAAAAGCGGCAAGAATATCCTAACTGCCTTTATTATCCAAATTCTCGGCAATCATCCTGCTTATGCAGGTAAAGTTGGCACTGTTAGCTTTTCTCTTTCTACTAATAATGGCTCCGGCCAAAATGGAGCTATTCAAAGTAAGTCGATACCAACTTTTAATAACTGGCACCATATCTGCGCAATTTATAATATGCCTCTTGGCAAAACTTATCTTTATATTGACAACGTCTTGGTTGACAGTAATTCTTGCAATTTTAATCTGAGTTGCAATGAAATGATAATTGGAACAACCTTTGACAAGATAACACCTTTTAATACAAGTTTCAAAGGTAAAATTGATGATATTAAAATTTTTAGCGGAGCAATAAGCCCCGAAAAGGTTAAAGAATTGTATAATGAAGTTGAACAATAATTTGTAAGGGATTCATTCTCAAAACAATTTTTGTACATTCAGGCGGATTAGATTACCTATAGATATATAGATTTAGATAATGCGCCTGTTTCATTAAGTAATGTTTTCCTCGCTTAATCCCAAACGTAAATCTGTCCAATTAAAACCTATTATAAGACTTACCATGCTAAGTTTAGCTTCAACTTCTCTTGCTACTCTCCTTCGTAGGATTTCTCGGATTTTAAATTAATCATCAAATCCTGAATTATTTTAAAATTATCCACCTTATGCAAACTCGATGCTTAATTCCTCAATATTTCTATTTAGTGCATAAAAAAAATCCGATAACTAGTATCGGATTTTTGATTTAATAATGTGTTTATAATATCGCTTTGATTATTTGTTTCGTGCTACTCTAAACCCAATGTAGAATTGAAACATTTGTGTGGAAGCAGCATATCTTTTGAATACGGTACACAATGGAGGACCATCGATATATCCGCCTCCACGGAATACACGCTCAACTCCATCGGCAGGTCCTGTTGGATCGGAAAACTCACCTTCTTCGTAAAAATCGTATAAATCCCAGCACCATTCTGCAACATTGCCGTGCATGTCGTATAGTCCAAAATCATTTGCTTTTAGTAATTTTACTTTTTGTAATTGATTTGTATTGGAGTTGGTCCAACCAATTGTATTAGCTGCAGCTTCGGAACCTCCAGAATTTCCATATTTTCCTGCAGAACCCGCTCTTGCGGCGTATTCCCATTCTGCTTCCGTCAGTAACCTATACCCGTTTGCAAACTTATTAAAAGTTACTTTTGTACCGTTTATTGTATAAACTTCTGTTAAGCCTTCCAATTTAGATAATCTATTGCAAAAATCAACAGCATCCAGCCATATTACCTGTTCAACAGGATAATCATCTCCAACAACTTTGCTTGGATTATTTTGGTTCATTACTTTTTTGTATTGTGCCTGAGTAATTTCTGTAGTACTTACATAAAAATTCTTGGAAATAGTAACTTTTATTTGTGGGTAGGCATCGCCATCCTTTTCATCGCTACTTCCCATCATAAATGTTCCTTTGGGAATCTCAACCATAGGTACAATAACAATTGCTTTTTGCTGAATTGTAAATTTAACTGAGTTCGACTTCAAATTATTATTGAATATATAAACATCCACAATTCCTGCATCAACTTCAGGAACTATAAAAGTAACTTTTGTATCGGACCAAGATTTAAAAGTTGTAACTTTTGTAGTACCGAACATAATGTATGCATCAGTCCCCTTTGTTGCTCCAAAATTTTCACCAACAATATCAACTTCTTGTCCACTTTGAGCAATATTTGGAACTAAAGAGGTTATTTTTGGTTCTTTTATTGTCTGTTTGATGGTATAACTAACTGCATTACTCGATTGCTTTCCAATTGTAACTTTTAGTTGACCGCTTGTTGTATTTTTAGGTACAGTTACTTTTATCATTGTACTTTCCCAAGCAAGGATATCATTGGCTTTTAATGTATTGAAATAAACATAGCTGGAATCAGTTTCCATTTTCCCGAAATTCTGTCCGTTAATAGTTATTACTTCACCAATTTCGAACTCAGTTTTGCTT
>CAYOPF010000019.1:22479-27561 GCA_964405755.1 uncultured Chloroherpeton sp. | reverse complement strand
AATTTATAATTGGATCGGGCATTGCAATATTTACAGTAATATTAACAGTATTGCTTCCTTGAGTGCCAATAAAGACGCGAACTGATCCAGATGTCACACCTGCTGGAACCACAACTTTAATTTCAGTTTTGGACCAAGTGTTGTATTTTGTTGCCTTCACTCCATTAAAATCTACATAGTTTGCACCCTGGGTGTCGCCAAAATTTTTACCAACAATACGAATTTCGTCTCCAATCGCAACAGAAACAGGAGAAATCATATTGATAAACGGGTCCTCATTGGTTGCGATTGTAAAATAAAATCCATTGCTCTTTTTTCCGCCTGAAGTAGTTAAAGTAACATCTCCTGTTAATGCACTTTTGGGTACATTCACTGTTATTAATGTATCAGTCCATTTGGAAATTGTAGGTGCATCCGCACCATTGAAAGAAACAGAACCTCTGGAGGCACCAAAATTAATTCCCTTGATATCAACGTCTTGCTCAACATAAGCACGCCCATTACCTATTGACTTAATTCTTGGATTATCATCTAACGAATAATCCACCAAGTTGCTCGATACATTATTTACAACTACCTTTATCTTACCACCAGCATTAATTATTGGTACTTCCAACTCGATTTTGGTATCAGACCACGAAAAATAAACTGTCGCTGGAATATCGTTGAAATAAACTTTGGATTCTCCTCGATCTGCTCCAAAGTTAGTGCCATTGATGATAATTTTGTCTGCAGGTAGTACTTTGTTGGGCGAGATTGTTGTAATACTTGGATTTTTAGTATTATCAGTTGGATTGGAGTCCTCACCACAAGACAACACAAAAATCAAGCTTATCAAAATAATTAACATTCTCGAAAAATTTTTCATTTTTCTCTCCTTTTTTTACTTATTATTACTTCTATCTATTACTATGTTCTTATTATGTCTATATTATTATTACTTCTGGCTCTAATTCGATCTTGAATTTTTCTATAACAACAGAAACAACAAAATTAGAAAATTCATAAATTTCTTGTCCAGATGAATTACCAAAATTAACAATAATTAGTGAATGTTTTGTTGATATTCCAACATTATTTTTTCGATAACCTTTCAATCCTACTTTCTCGATTAAATTTGCTGCAGAAATTTTATATAAGTTATTTTGAATTGGATAATTGACAATTGTTGGCTCGATGGACAATAGTTCACTCATTTGTTTGTGAGTAACAACCGGATTCTTGAAAAAACTTCCTGCATTTGGGAATTCCTTATAATCCGGTAATTTGTTGTTCCGTATTTCGATTACAGCATCAAAAACATTTTGAGCAGAGATATTTGATTTTCTTTCGAAAAATATTTTTAAGTCCTTATAATTTAATTGTGGCTCAAATCTTTTTGATAATTTATATCGGACTTTGGTAATAAAATAATCTTTATAATGCTCTTGCTTAAAAATTGAATATCGATAATCGAACATACATTCGTTTTTCGATAATTCGATATTATCCCCTGAAATCAAATCGATGCAATCTAGACTATGAAATATATTGCTCTGTTCCACTCCATACGCACCAATATTCTGGACTGGTGACGCTCCAACCAAGCCTGGGATCAGTGCTAAATTTTCCAAGCCATAATAACCAATATCAACACAAAATCGAACAAATTCATGCCATTCCAAACCGCTATCGACCTCAATCACTGCGAAATCAGCATTTTCTTCAATTATTTTTATATTCGATTGGTTGTTTTTAATAGTCAATCCCGAAATTGGATGGGTAATCAACAAGTTAGAACCTGCACCTAAGAAGAATTTATTTTGTTTAGCGTATTTATCATCTCTCAGGAGAATATCAAAATCATTGCTATTATCAATTAGAATCAAAGTTTCGGCTATATTATCCACTTTGAATGTATTATGATTTATTAACGATGTATTATAAAGGATTTGCATAAGCTATAAATTATGTATTTTATTGATAGCGATTTGGTAAACATCCTCTGTTTTAATCGAAGTCATACATTCCATAGTATTTAGTGGACATTTTCGACTTCCATGAATTTGGCATGGACGGCATTTCAATGTGGTATTTTCTATAATTGAATCATTTGATCCGATAGGAGCAAAACCAAAAAATGGCGAAGTAGGTCCAAAGATAGCGATTACTGGAGTTTTCACAACATTAGCAAAATGAACGGGGGCAGAATCGTTGCTTATCACCAAACTTGCTTTGTTAATTAAGTACATTAGTTCTATAATTGTAGTTTTTCCAGCAAAATTTACTACTTTTGCTGAATTTTCGATATAATAACAATCCTCAATATCATCTTTTCCCCCAACTAAAACAATTGGCAATCCATCGTTCTCCAGCATTTTTGCTAATTCGGAATACTTTTCTCTACCCCACTTTTTCGTATTCCAGACAGAACCAGGTGTGACAACAATGAATTTTTTGCCAATATTATAATCATTCAATAATTGTTCTATTTTTGACTTTACATCTGCTGGCAAAGTGATTGAATAATTCCCAACTTGATAATCTAAGTACTTTATACCAAATGTAGAGAGAGGAATTAAAACCCTATAATGTTCGCTTAAAGAAAAGTTGGATTTTACTCGATAATCATAGACTAACGAACTAAAAACTGAATCTTGAAATCCAATTTTTATTTTTGCATCCAATTTACTAACCAAGAGGCTTGTTCTAAAAGATTTGTGAAGTGAAATAACACAATCGTAGTGCTCTCTATTTATCTCTTTTGCAAATAATTTAGTTGCGGACAATCTCCGATGAATATTTTTCTTATCAAATGGATAAACGTTTCTCACATAATTGCTTAATTCTATTATTTCGGCTGACTGGGGAGTGGTTATAAAATCAATATCTGCATTGGGATGAAAGTGCTTAATTGCTTCCACTAACTCAAGAGAAATTGCTACATCTCCCAAAAATGCAGTTTGAACAATTAAAAACTTATTATATTCCTCAATATTGATTTTCTTCTTCATATTAATCAATAGTATGTTTCCAGCGGCGATGCTGCCACACCCAATGGTCGGGATGCTTTCTAATCATATCCTCTAATATTTTAGTATGTCTTTGTGTGAGTTCTGCAACATCTTCAGGAGTATTAGTCAAATCTGAATGATCTAATTCAAAATAATCAATTGCATACGTTCCATCGTTTTGTCGGACTGCAAAGCCCATAAAAATTGGTATATCGAACTTTAAAGCCAACTGCGCAGGAGCATCGAACGTTAAGGCCTTTCTGCCAAAAAAATTAATATAAATATCTTTATCAGAAGTGGCACTTTGGTCGGCCAACAAGGCTAAACTACCTTTGTTTTTAATAAGTCTAATAAGTTCGAAGGAGGAATGATACATATCAATCACTTTATTGTTGAACTTTGTTCTTATCTGATTAATGTATTTATCCAAAAATTTGTTGCTCTGTGGTTTTACAATTATTGTCATTGAATTATCAAAATACAAGCCGCCAGAAAGTGCCAGTAACTCCCAATTCCCAAAATGTGCTGAGAGCATTATTAAACCTTTCCCACTATTGAGTAATTTTTTGAATAATACATTGTCTTTATACTTTGCAATTTCGAGTATTTCCTCCTTGCTTGCACTTCGTAGCCAAAAGATCTCTGCAAATACAATCCCCAAATTTTCAAAGCTCTTCCTACAAACCTGATTAATCCACTCTTTATCCTTCTCGGGAAATGCTTTTTGCAAATTATCAATGGTAATATCTCTTCGCTTCTTACTCAACTTGAAAATTAATAAACCAAATAATTTCCCAACCTTTGTTCTTATATTTCTACTGAGGAATTTAATAAAAAAAACAACAAACAATATTATGAATGTGAAAGAATAATCAAATGTATTTTTTAAAATATTTTTTAATTTCATAATCTCTCTACTATTGGTCGAAGTTCTTCTTTTTCAGAATGTATTGGTCATGCCAATTTGGGTTTCCCATCTCGCCATAAGCAGTTGAATGCACTAACATATAATGCCCAATTCCTACATGATCTACAAAAACAAAAATTACCCCTCCTTGAATTTCGTCGTATTGCCATACTTCATAACTTTTTTTAAGTCCAACTTCTTCTCTTTTATTAATCATTGTTGGTTCTCCATATTTTAGCAATATCCTTCCCCTGTCTGTGCCCCATCCTTCTTTGTCCTTGGTAATGGCAAAATGCTTATTGGCATATTTCACTCTATCATCAAAAATCATTTTTGTTTCATTCACTATTGTATTAGGGTCGCTATCTCTATCTCTCCAAAATCTGTAAAGAAATCTCTGCTTTGCAACCAAATCTTTAAGATTATCCCATTGAGCCATTTCATCGTTAGTACCAACAATTCTTGCTTTGCGATATTCTTTATTCAATGCTTTTTCGTCCATTGTTATAAACTCACTTTGTTCGAAAATCTGATCTTCAGTAAAATACATCGATAGCAATGGTTTCATTTGGTCGTTGAGATAATAGAACTTCTTAGAGGACATATCTAGTGTATTATCATCATCGGAGAGCAATTCCACAACTAAATAATAAACTCCTGTTGGTAACAGATCCAAAGGGACAGTTAGATTTTTCCCGAAACTTTTATTCGTTGATGAAAGTTTGAGTAATGATCGCGACATCCCTCTTTGGTTTGCATCTAATATCGATACAGCTATGTTTTGAGGTTTTGACGGATCATGGTTGTAAACCTCAAAATAGAACTGCAAATCTGGGATATTACTTTGAAATTCAAGAGAAGGATTGGGGAGAATGTATAAATTATCTTTTCTGAACATTTCGTCCCATGCAAACGAAAGATTGTCTGCAAATTCAATTCTGTTGGCAAGCAGTATGCCGGAAATTTGTGGTTTATTGCTCTCTTCAAATTTATTGACTTTAATGTTCAATGTATCCTTAAATTTGATTTCAGTTTGATTGTTATCGAAAGCAGTAAATTCAGCTTTATAATTACCTGAATTTAAAACTGATTTCCTTATTCCCAAAAAAGAAAACAAATTATTGGAGTCACTCTCTTTCTTACGAATTGGGTAATCCCAATTATCCTCGTACACAATTTGAT
>CAYOPF010000019.1:18646-22462 GCA_964405755.1 uncultured Chloroherpeton sp. | reverse complement strand
AATTACTAGTGATATAGTAAGTTTAGCTTCAATAATATCTTTCTCGATTTTGATGTATTTAACATCCGTGTCGATAAATGAATAATAAAACTCAACAATAGTAGAATCATCATTATATCGAAAAAGTGAATAATCATAGAACATGTCCAGTTCTGCTTTGGCAAAATTCAGGGAAATGAAGATGAAAAGAAAAATAACACAAGATATTTTCTTTTTGATATTAATTGCGATATGTTTATTATTATTGCTCATTTTCAAAAAAACACCCCTACACAACCATTTCGGGAATATAGGAGTGTTATAATATTGTTACAAATAAATCATTTGGCTGTTGCCAAATTAAAATCTAATACCAATTGTAAAGCGATTTACCAAGCCGAGTGTTTTGGTTGGATTGATTGCATAATCAAATCGTCCGTCCACTCCTCCTACTTCGTATTTTATACCAATACCTGCGGTTAATCCAAACTGATCGTGACTTGTTTGGTAACCACCTCGTAATGCAACAAAGTCTGCATAGGTCCATTCTGCACCAACCGAGAATTGTTCTGGCACATCGCTAAATGTATTGAAGTCGAAAGCACCTATCACTTTATGGTCATCTTCATTGTAGAGTTCAGAGGAAATACTTGCACGGAAAATCAAAGGATAAGAATATGGATAAGCAATCATAGACATATCTACTGGAGCAGCGTTAAGTTGCTCAATAGTTTTCTTGATTGTTCTTAAACTTTGACCTGCATAACTTGTTTCTCCTCCAAGATTATGAATCGAGAACCCAATTTTAATTCCATAAATTCCAGTGTTGTACATTGTTCCAATATCGAATGCCAATCCACTGCTGGATAGGTTGTAAATCGAATTGTTTACGTATTTTGCAGTAACACCAAACGAGAACTGATCGGTTAAATAACCTGAAAAAGTTACTCCTAATGCTAAGTCGGATACCGAATATTTTGCTGAAGTTCCTTCGGGATTCTCTATCGTGGTAGTTTGAATATCACCACTCGAGAATGATGTTGCATTAATTGCAACGACGAAATCTTGATTCAATGGAAATGATGCTGCTGCAAAACTATGTGAATATGTTGCAAACCATTGCAAATACGATATTTCTGTGGCAACTGTTTTAATATCTGAAATTCCAGCCGGATTCCAGTACAAAGCGCTCAAGTCGTTGGCTACTGAACCATAAGCACCTCCCATGCCCATTCCACGAGCACCTATCGGTACTTTTAGAAATTGGGCGCCAGCTGTACTTACTTTTGTTGTTTGACCCTTAGTTGTTGCTTCCACATTTTCGCCAACCGAAAATGCATAATTAGAAACTACAAACAGTGCGATTAAGCTAACTACAAAAATTTTAAATTTATTCATTTTTTTCCTCACTTTTCATTATTCTTGAATAATTCTGAAACCACCAACAACTATCGAGAAGTTACGAACTGTTTGAGCTCCATTTGGTGCAGTTATCACTGCAACAAATGCTTGGCTTTGAACACGTTGTCCATTTAAGTTCAACAAGTCCCATACTTCCAACGAAGCTTGCTGCTGCATATTTCCAGTTGCATCTTTATAGTCAATGGTTCTTACTAACTCACCACTAATAGTAAATATTTCAATTTTGCATTCACTTGGAATCTTTGTGAAATATACTTTTGCATCGTAAGGTGAACGTTGTCCTTGATGGGTGATGAAATAAGGATTAGGAACCACTTGAATCCTATCCATTAACTCATCAGTATAATTGCCATCTGTTCCTGCTGGGCGGTTAACCTTGAACAGGACTTTTGCTCCGGGCATTGGTAAACCTAATGCACCACCTGTGGAGCGTACGACAATTTTATCACCAACACTAAAGTCCAGTCCTTGGCCAGGTACATATCCTTCGATATATTTCCATTTTTCTGCTGTTGAATTAGTACGTCCCATATTTGCATAATCTAGGGCAAATTGAACACCGCCAATATTCAATGTATGCGAAAAGTCGATTGTATGATTTCCGTCTCGGGATCGGCCAGACAAATAATATTTATTGATTCTGTCGATTGATGAAACTGTAGTACTTGCAAATGGCTCATAGTTAGCACGAGCCATTGCTCTTTTAGCTCTCAAAGGACTGGTGTTGTAGCCATCTCCTCTGGAATTGATCCATGCAAATGGTACAAGTAAGTGTTTACCAATAAATTCATTAGTACGTGGATTCAACCTGTCAATACCACCATAACCAATGTTACGAATGTCTGGATATGCTCTTGTTGGGAAAGTCGCTCTCAACGCTGGCGTTGGACTTTCTTGCACATATGTTGGTACGGTCATTGCAGGAACATCAACAGGATATGATTTTTTAACTGAATCTGGTCCAAATTCACTTGAACGATTAAATGTAGTGAGGTTGCGAACTTTAATTGTTAAGTAATCAACTTCGAATTCGCTTGTTTGTTTGTTGTTGTCGCCCCACCATAAATCCAGTACATCTTTTCCTCCTGTCATAAATTCTATTTCATAAACACCAGGACCATTGTTAAATGAGCCATCAACAGTAAAGACGGGACTAATTGTATAATCAACACCTATCGGCTGTGTTGCAATTATATCGTCGTAGCCTTTTATTCTGTTTACATCATCTATGATATTCACAGGGGTAACTGCATCTTCTCCAGCAGATTTTGCAGTTGTAATAGTTAATGAGTCCGGACGATAGCGACCACCGAACTGATGCATTGTAAAGTCGAAACCAAATCCAAATGTACCATAAGCTGGTGGTTGCATTGCCAATGTATAGCAATAAGCAGGATCGGCATCGCGGAAACTACCAGTTGAGAATCTTCCAGTGCGGGTTCGCATTTCTTTATTGCTCATTGTACCAAATGTAATTTCTTTTCCGCTAATGGAGTCCACAATAACAGAATCTGCTAATACAAATGAACCAGCATCTTCGGTAAATGAACCGCGATATAATGGATTACATGGTTGATCCTCGTAACTAATCAAACCATCAAACAAAATGTTATTTGTTGTTAAATCCTTCATTACTGCTCGTGTTTGATACAATCCAAATTTGAATGCACCTGTTTCGCCACGACCTGGGAAGTTAATTGTATTTTGTCGCCAATATGGGAAGAATGTCAATTCCAAATCATGACCAGCAAAGTTTTGCAAAAACCGGTCTTTATCCAAAGTAAAGAATTTGAAATTGTATAATCCTCCGATTTTCAACGAATCTTCTGGAGTAATAATTATCTTCACATCTGGATCTTCCGATACAGTTGCTGCAGTTGGTATCACTCTAGTATAGTTTGGCAATCCTTCAGATGCGTCATTCGATTTACGAGGGGTTGGCTGATTGTAGTCACCTTCGTCGTAAGCGATTAATGAATAAAGATAAGGTATATTATTTATCAAACCTTCTGTTTTGGTCGGATCCGTATTCTTTGTTAATTTGGCATCGCGGTTGTCATCACCTATATCAACGAATGCCCTTCCATTTGTAGCTTCTGTAAAGTATGGAACGATGCAGTTCTTTCTTGCCCTCAAAGATTGTTCCCAATCCGGGAAGTCAACTTTGGCCTTACCCTCTAGTAAAGATTGATATACGAAAGTAAGAACTTCACTTACGTGGTTTGTATCATTCATCTGCTGGATAACACTTCTGTGGGTTAAAACATCCATAAAGTAGGTGAGCTTGCCACCACCCATATTGACACCCCGTAATGAATTGATTACAAGAACAGTATCAATTGTAGTTCTTATTGTATCTGTTTTTTTTGTTGTTGTGTCATATAAGGTAAATGTTTTACCAATATAACCATCTTT
>CAYOPF010000019.1:0-18630 GCA_964405755.1 uncultured Chloroherpeton sp. | reverse complement strand
ATAAAGAATTGATATAAGCAGTATCAACCTGAATAGTTGATTTTCGATAGAATAATGGATTGTATGGAACAAGTGCCCTATTTAATTTCACAACACCAACCATAACACTATCGAATAATTTTACTCGTTGGGCTGGGTTATAGGTGATTGCACCTTTGCTTAAATCTATCCCATCTTCTGCCAAAATCTTTGCATATTCCTTGCCCCAAGGGAAAGAATAAAGTGCTGTGTCGAGATAGCTGAGGAATGGCGCAGCAGATTTAGTTTGTGCAAAAACAGAAGCTCTGTTTGCATATAAACCGCCCCGGACCAATCTCATAACGCGAACGGACATTGTGTCTATTACTTTACCAGTGGCATCTGTGTATGGTCCGACAATAGAAAGACTATCAATTTGTGGCATATTGCCGTTTGTTGTACTACCAACTCGAAGATATGACTTTTCGAAAGGTTTTGGTAATTCCCATGCAGCAAGTTGTTTCCATCCAAATGGTCCCTTGCCCCGTGGATAATTGCCACCACCAGCAATTTGGTTAATATCAAATGTATCCAAATCACCTCGTCGAGCTCGATATAATTTCAATCCTAAGAAATCCAAGCCTTTTTCCCATGTATCAACAGACATTTCTGCCGACTCGTCCCATTCAATTACAACACCACCATTTAAACTCTTTGTTTTAATGAACACACTTCGGTCTGGAGGAGTTGGTGCCTGAAAATTATTATCATAAACTTGTTGGGCAAATTTATCCTTGCGGATCAATTCTTCCATATCTTCCCAAGATCCATCTGCATCTGATCCTTTGGAGGTATTTGCTAATATAATACCAACTACAACCCGTGCAGTATCTCCTGATCTCATCGAAAATGGTCCTGTTGCCATTAAAAATCGTTTATCGCCAGGTCCTGTATCTCCATCGCGGATCGAAGAGGCGATATAATTGTATCTTTCTTCCGATTCTTGTTTATCTTCTTCAATCGACCAGGTGCGGAAAGTAACAAATCCAATTTGTTCTTTATTGCTATAAAATCTTTTATCTTTGCGGATATAGCCGGATTGATCAACCGCTGGGGATTCCAAGAAATCAAAACCAAGGTATCCAAAACCACGATTTCTTTCTCCTGCATCGGAATTTGACCATTGAACGGCAAGGTTCAATGTATCTTCTTTATCGTAATACTTTACTCTGTCGTTCGAAGCACCACCGCGTGAATTAGTTGTAAGTGCAATATCCACGTCCATAACTGGAGCCAACCAACACTCTTTCAAGTCCTGACCACTTTTATTAATCATATCGTAACGTAAGAAGATAAAATCTTTATAATCGCCAAATCCCCATGAATAAATCGTTTTTTCGAATTGAATACGTAATGGATATCCGTATTGAGTCATTTTAGATACACCACCTTCGAAATAATTCAAATCTGTATCTTTGAATGTTGCAAAAATATCTTCGCCAGAAATGAATGAAGGTCCTTTGGGATATGAAGTTGTATTTCTCATTCCATCCTGATAAATGAAATGTCCGAAATACCTGTTAAGTTTTAAAGTATCTTCCGGACGATCGTCCCAAATTGGCCAATTGTATTTGTCGTTGGCTTGTAG
Organism: uncultured Chloroherpeton sp.; assembly: GCA_964405755.1. GTDB lineage: Bacteria > Bacteroidota > Ignavibacteria > Kapaibacteriales > UBA2268 > GWF2-33-9. The sequence continues at coordinate 17,024 of CAYOPF010000019.1, read as the reverse complement.
AGGAGTTCCGTCACCTTTAAAGTCGATTGAAAATACAGTACGATATTTATAAATATCATCCTTATTTAAAAAATCACCATCTTCGATACGACCTGGAACCAACCAGGACTTACCTGAATTGGGATTGTAGGATACTATGACATATTTCCTCATCGTTTCAGCTGAATCTGGATGTGGTTTATAAGGTTTTTTTGCAGCAAACCAAATACCTCCACCAAAGATATACTGGTTCTGAGAACCGCGTGGCCAAACACCACCTCCAAGTGAACGTGCAACGTCCAATCCAAAAATACCATAATTTGAAGTATAGAAATCAATGTTGCTTATTGTATTCTTTTGAACATCGAATACACCTGTATAGGTTTTTTGGATTTGATTACTTTGGTTATTTGGATTTTTCTTGTCCGCTCCTACTCTGTATTCCGGGGCAACATCAGCAATGGCGATGTTTGCCAGGAATAAGACAGAGAGTAAAGCTATTAATGTTATTTTTCTCATATTTATTTACCTTGTTATTTACTTATTAATTGAATCTGATTCTGAAACCAAAATAAACTGTTCTTGGTCCTAGATAATTGCCTAAGAACGATAACGCTGTTTTGGCATATCTTATGTAAGAATCGTATTTTTCTGGTTGAGTTACAATACCATCGTTGTTATAGTCTGAATTTGCATTATATAATCTGTTGCCGTACAAATCATATTGGTCTGCAGTAAACGACGAAGGATTTTCATAGTTTGCTTCTCTATACCAAGCAGTAGAGTTAAAGTCACCCACTCTTACTTCCAGAGTTCTGCCGTTATCCACTGGGTCTCCAGTAGCAGAGAATATTGCTCTAATTGGCTTTCTGTCCAATATATTGTAAACATCAAAATAGATATCCACCCAAGTATTACCAACCACATCACCAAAGATATCTTTCATATTGAATGATTTAGTGAGTTTTCCGTTAATTGTCCAGAACGAAGGTTGACGTTCAGCATTAAATTCGCCTAATGTACGACCATCCTTATCAGTCTTGGTGTAAGGTGTTCCGGTACGCCAACTTCCTTGCAAGTTGATATTGGTATTTTCCAGAATCTTAATTCCAAAAATAGAAGGACCTTCGTCATCCATCCAAATTAAATTGCCATATCCTTTGAACCAATGTGTCATATCATCTGGCTGCGGATATACGGATAATGGATAAGCCAATTTGTCAGTATAAGGATCTTTGCTCACTGATAAGTTCGAAGTAGCTCCTGGAGCAGTACCATCAAATTTTGAAAGTGAATAATTGAATTGTAACAATAGATGATCGCTTGCTGGTCGTTTTGTTAATTCGAACTCCAAACCCCGAGATGTAGCATATTCCGTAATTGTATATTGGTAATATGGAGTTGGAATTGCTTGAACATACTGAGTACCTAACTGATTATATTTGTCGTTGTAATATGCTGTAACAGAAAATGCCAAATAATCATTTAATTGTTGATTGAAAGCAACCTGATAAGCATTTGTCCTTTGTGCTTCAATATTCGGGTTACCTATTAAGCTTGATGAGCGAAGTATATCAACTGAAAAATTGTCGTACATAAATTGATATTGAGGTATTTGGAAATACAATCCATAAGATATGCTGATATAGGACGTCTCAGTAATTGAATACGATACATTTAATCTTGGTGATATCCTGTATTTAACATCTGCATCCACAAAACCGGTGTCTGAACTAATTGGAATAAAGAACTGAGATGGTACTCTGGTTTGAGAATTTGGGCTTAACAAATCCAAACGAATACCGGGACTGATGATTAAACCTTTGAATTTGATTTGATCTTGTACATATAACCCCATGTCCATTGGTTTGTAAGGTTTACTTGTTAATTCCCATACTTTTTGGTTATCTGCATATAAATTACCACCAAATTTATCTGTGTAAATATCAAAAAATGGGTTACCATCGTATGGTGAACCATTATAATGTCGATGAAATTCGTATAATCTAACTTGCAATCCTGTTTTAAAGTAATGCGAAAAATCACCTGTTTCAAAAGCATTGGTGTAGTGACCACTAAATTCCCAATAAGTTCCATATCTAAAACTAATGTCAGATGCAGATCCTGTTGAAGCAAAAATGTTCTGTAGTCCGTATGGATTATTTGTTCCACCTGAATATCCATTACCTTCGTAATATCCTGTTAGTGGATTTCTTTGTGGGGAATCTCCAGTAAGATAGCCATCTACGGATTTACCTTCGGCTGTTAATCCAGTAAATTCATCGATTATTTTATCACCTTGAATCTTTCCATCTACTACCTTACCCTTAACTAAAGTACCACCTTCGATTACATAAATGTCACGAGGTTCTAAAATCTCGAAGCCTGTAAAGAAACTTGGTCCCTTAGTATTCATCTCATGTGTTTCCGGATCGATATATCTTCTGCCTGTTTCATCATTATTTGTATTTCTGGAAATAGTTATTTCGTAAAAACTTGTTGGTGTAAGCGTATGGTTAATTCTTCCCATAAAATTGTAAACTGTCTGATTGCCAACAGGCAACTTTGCAAGATTTTCTGGAACACCATTTTGTTTGCCATTTAATATACCTTCGTTCGTTGCATATAACCAACTCCAGCTTCCAAATTCTGCAGAAGTTAGACCATAATTGGAACCAAGAATAATTCCAATATTATCAGACAATGCAAAACGGATACGACCTGTAATATTCTTTCTCCAAGTACCTTGTTGAGGAATTTGACCTAAGTTATTGCCTGCAGGATCATATATCTCATAACCACTACCGCGGAATTCTTCCTGGAAGTAATTGGATGATATATAAAATGTAGAATTCTTTAAATATGGCAAAGGCAACGGACCACCAACACCAAAATCAATTGTATGTTCGTTTGATGATTGCAATTTTGCACCTTCTCCTGCTTGAACTGGTACCCACTTGTTGTCGCGTCGCTCTAAATCCAATGCATAAGCTTGGCGACCCCACAAAAATGGCATTTCAGTATAATAAGCTAGGATTGATTCGTAACGGTCTGTTTTCCCTGTTTTTAATGCAGTATTTACAATTCCGCCTTGAGCTTGACCATATTCTGCCGAAAAACCACCAGATAATACCTGAACTTCCTCAGTTCCATATTGGCTAACCATTGGATAGTAACCTGTACCTCCAAAGCCCATGCCACCTGTAAATTGGTTTCCAACGTCCAAACCATCAACAAGGAATTTAGTATCGGTCGAACGTGACCCACGAATACTAAAACCTGCACCAGCATCGCGAACGCCAGCACTTAAGCCAACTATTCCTGTTATACCCTGAGCAGTTGTATTTTTTATGTCGTCGCTACTTATTGTTGATGATTTACCTATTGCATCTTTAGATACCAATGGTCTTTGAGCAACAATTACAACAGTTTCGCCTTGCACACTTTCGTCGAGCAAAGTGAAATTGATTTCTGTAGTTTCGTCTGCAGTAATTCTGATTTTTTTGATTGCTTCTTTTTTACCAACGGCACGAACTTGTACTTCGTAGTTACCAGCTGGAATGTTTACAATTGAAAAGGAACCGTCTCTGTTACGTACTGGTGCACCTAATGTAGTACCCGCAACTCTCACGGTTGCTCCGAGAACGCCCTTTCCTTCACTGTCTACCACTTTACCTTTAAGAATACCATATACACTTGCAAGTGATGCAGTTGGTATTAGGAGTGATAGAACTAAAATTAGATAGAGGATTCGTTTGAACATAAAATAATCCTATTGTTTATTTTCAAAATATTATTTAATTACGTTTAATATTCTTGTTTGAATTTTGTTATTACTTAAAATGTTGATAAAGTAAGTACCGCTGATTAAATTAGCAGTATTGATATTGATAGAATGCATTCCATCGGATAGCATACCATCGTGGATAGTAGCAATAACCTTACCCAAAGCATCGGTGATAAATACCTTTGTATTGGTTCCTGTCGCAATGAAGCTTAACATAGTTTCGTTATTGGCAGGGTTTGGATAAAGATTTACAAATTCTGGTAGAACTTGTTGTTCTTCGACAGTTAATACTTGCGATACATTTACACTTGCCAACAATATCCATTGTTTTCTAAGATATTGGCGGAAAGCAGTGTTGTAATTCTCAGAATCGTCAACGATTGTATGCAATCCCATGATCGGAATATTTGTTAAGTCATTTGGTAATTGCTCGGGCATGTGCGTATCGCGAATTAATAGATTATCGTTAGTTAGATTTTTGGATGGGAACCACTTTTTAGTTGTGGCATCATAAACAGTTACAAACATATCGTTTGTTTGATATTGATAACTGTTTGCATCCACCCATTGAACACCCATCAAGTCCAACCATTTAACAACAAGGTGCTTTTCATCTTCAGTTTTGCTAATTTCCAATTCTATATCTGAGCCACTTGCGACAGTCTGCCCTTGATCATTTAAGAAATTGACCCAAAGACCTTGTACATCAGCTAATTTGGTAATTGACCAGTTTTTGGATGTATTTTCGTATTTAACTGCTAATACATGGTATTTTCTATCTGTGTATGCTTTACTTTCGTCGGATTCCAAGAAAAGAACTACAAACCATACATCACCGTTTTCCATTACTGTAAAGTCTTTTGAATGATATCCAACAAAGCAACTGTCAGGATTCAAACCTAAAGATGCTCCGTAGTCTTTAAACATGTTTGGAGGATTTACGATAAAATTTCCCCAATTTTGTCCTTTATCGTTTGATACTGAAAAACCAACTTTGGCTGCTCTAATATCTGGTGTTGTAATAAAGTTACCTGTTATACCCAAGTACCAATCACCATTTTTGCGGAAACGAAGACCAATCAATTCCTTTGGAACTGATGCTACTGTGTCGACTGGATGGAAAATGGTTGTTCTCCATTGATCAGGAATACCTGTTTTAACTGGCAACAAGTCTTCTGAAGTTCTATAACCAATATTACCATTATCTGTTAAACTACCACCTTGTGGTGTAACCCCGTTAATCCCATATAAAACAAAAGCATCACCTTTTTCGTAACCTGCAACAGAAGCATCGGAAACACCCCATTCATAAGGTTTTGCGCCATCATTGCACTTAGTGGAAAGTTGCAATTCAGTACCGATTAAATCTGATGATAAACCGATAACATAGCCTTTCCACTCTCCGGCAGCTTCATTAACTAAAGATGCTGTCCAAGCAACATGAATATCATCTTCGAATTCGAAAAAATTCATAGTTGGATAGCGACCACCACCATGTTTGTATTTAAATTCATCATAAAGAACAACTGGTTTTGCCCATGATTTTCCTAAATCTTTAGATAATCTCAAGAACAGATTATTCTTGGTATTTGTTTCATTAACGCCTTGCTCATCGGGATTTTTATCGCCTCGTTTAATAGTTCCCAATAAATTATATTTTGCGGAATATACAAAAGGAGTAGTGCTTCTTGTATGGTAGGATAGAGAATTAGCTAATGAATCAATTTTGTACCATACTAATTCTTCAGCTAAAATTTTGTTATTTGAAACCTTTGGTGAGAAAACATCGTAATTACCAATAACACCCAAACAAGTTGGTTGGTTATAACTCTGAGCTTTTCTTGGCAAAGGTTCATCGTTTGCTGCTTTCAATATATTAACAGAGACCGCTAATATTAAAGCCATTGTTAAGATTTTGTAAAATTTCTTCATAATACACTCCAATTTATAAATAAAATAATGATATTTGTTATTTCCAAAACTTGTAAATTACTAAAACTAGTTAAAATACAAAAATTTTAGCTTATGTTAAAAAGTAAATTTTACTCCATAAACAAGAGAAAACGCCGAATTAATCCGATTAATCTTGTTTTCGTTAAAAGAGCCTTCGAAAATTTTTGCATCTGTTCCTAAAGTTAGTATTATTCCTTTAGTTAAATTATATTTTGCAAGAAGTTTAAGAGAACTAATCACTCCGTTATCACTTGCACCTAACGATATCCTTGAAGAGATGTTGATATCATCGTAATTTAGGAAGTTTTTTTCGAAGAACAAACCAACCCAGAACATTCTATGGTTAGTCGCTTCAATTCCTTCCACACGAATTAGAACAGGATTTTCTGAAGAGTTGTTGTCTTGCTCAAGTATTGTAAACCCATTTAACCCTCCTGTTTTAGTTTTGGACGAGATTTCAGTAATTTTTTTTGTTTTTGCTTTAAATTCCATATAGCCTGTTTCCAAGCCAAGACTTGAGCCAGAGGATACTTCGGCAGAAAAACTCTGAGTAAAGGAATTAACAATTTGATTCGAACTATTTACTCCGATTTGTGCAATATCTGAACCCAGTAAGGAATTAATTTCAATATTTGAATTATTAATTAATGAAGCTTGAAATATATTTGAAGTAAAGTTTTGTATTATGGGGTTGATTAAAAATTCCTCACTTGAAAAGTAATTTAATGATGGTGCATCCAATTGCATACTGGCGTTGTTGTTAATTACTGGTTTCGAAACTATATTATTTTGCAAAATGGGTTCATCTTCTTTTTGTGATTGCTGGGTTAGTTTGACGTTGTTTTCATTGTTAAAAGTATCCGAATGCGCACTGATAATTTTAGAAAAATCAGAATTTGAATTACTCAAATTGTTTTCAGATTCAATTGTAATAATCGATTCTGAGGATTTATTCTCAATCAACTTTTCGGAATTAGTAATGAATTTCTCTTGCTTCTTGACTTTGGCTGAAAATCTGCTTATGTTCTTATTCTCCGGTGGTTTGTTGGATATTGTATTTGTTTCTGGATTTCCAGTTGGCAAAGAAAGCAGATTAATTTCTGGATTCTGGACAGAGATTAGAAAAGTAAAGAAAAAAGCTGCAATTATCGCTGGGACAAGAACAAAACGGGTTGCGTATTGCTTTCTTACTTCTTTACGCATTAGTTTTAGTTCATTATCCAACACAATTCGGTTCGAAATTTTCATACCAATTTCATTAATAAAATCATCTGGGTATTCCATCTCGTTGTTGATTTTATTGATTTGGTAATCAATTTCGAGAAATGATTGGAAATCTGTACCGAGTTCAGGATCATCTTTGATGATTTCCCTCAGAGTTTTGTCCTCATCTCGGGTAATTTCACCATCAAGGTAGCGGAATAATAAATCATATCGCTTCATTTATTTCCTTTAGCAATGGTTTTAATAATTCTTTTAATTTTAATCGAGCACGATGCACACGCACTTTTACGAGGGACATATCAATTTGCAGGATTTCAGCAATCTGGTCGTAGGACAGATCCTCCATATCTCTTAGGATAAAAGCTTCTTTCAATGCAATAGGTAATTGTTCAAGTTTTTTTTCAATATGTTCTTTAATTCCAATATCGAGATATCGCTTTGGTTGAAAAGATACATCAATGTTCTGTATGGAAGTCATAGTTTTTCTCTTTCTAATGTGATTTATACAAGTACGTCTTGCTATAGTGAATAACCAGGATTGAAAACTATTTCCATTGTATGAAGCTCGACATTCATAGATTTTAACAAATGTTTCCTGAAATGCATCTTTTGCCACATCAACATTTACAAGCATTCTTTGGCAAAATCTATAAACATTTCTACTATATAAACCATAAAGGATGTTAAACGCCTCTACATCACCGTTTGCGAACCGATTTGCGATTTGATTAATTTCCTCTTTGGTTATATTTTTTTTGTCGATTTTCATTTTTTGCATTTGCTCTATAGTATATAACAATTCAAATGGTCAAAAAGTTACAAACTGATGCATTTTTTTTGATTTTCTTTATATTTTAAGATTTAATTCAAAATTATGAATAAAAAAAATATAAAAATTAATCCAAAAACAATAATTTTTACTTAATTTTGTTATAGTGTTTGTATAAAGTAATGATTTTATGAAAAGGTTTTTATTTCTGAGCTTAATTATTGTGTCGAGTTTGGCAATTTATGCATCTAGTACTGCTATCACATCTTTCAGAGCATTGTCCAATGGTTCCTACATCACAGTTGAGTGGACTACCAACAATGAGAACAATATAAAATCATTCGAAATCCAACGTTCCTCCAATTCATCTCCTTTCAAAAAAATCAAAATAATCGATGCAGTTGGTAAAGCATCAGATTATAAATTTGTTGATGAAGAAGCTTTTATGAAAGGTGGCGAGGAAGACCCAAAAATTCAGGCAGATAAAATTTATTCCTACAGGATAAAAACAATAATGAGCAACGGCTCAGAGGATTATTCCGACCATATTTCCGTTGTTAATCAAACCAATAGTATTCGCCGTACTTGGGGTATGATTAAAGAAATGTTCAGATAAACATACCTATTAATTACTATTTTCAACTTAAATTCGTTTTACTTCATTATTTTTGTGAATGATGAAATCATTTTTTTTAACAATATTAGCAACTTTTTTTCTCCTTGTTAAATTGGATGCACACGAAGACTGTTGCAATCAATTTGTTAATGATAACCGCTGTGGTACTTTTTCGGCAGACCAGAAAAAGATTAAAAACAAAATTCAAAGAAGAATTTACTTCGACAATGATGGTCGTCCCAAAAACCAACTTAGTTTTGATAGTCCAAATAAACTCTTTACAATTCATTACGATACTTCGGGTATGCATAAAGTACCGTTAATCGATAAAAATAATAATGGAGTGCCCGATTATGTTGATTCTGCGGCCTATTATGCCGAAGTTGTGTATAAAATACAAGTTCAAGAAATTGGATTAACCGACCCAGTCAACGATAGTGCACGTGGTGGCTCTCCAGGATATGATGTTTACCTTTTAGATTTAGGCAATGGAGATGAATTTCCAGACTCAAACGGGATTCAGGACCCAGGAGGGATGTATGGATTTACAGTAAATGATTTGGAGTTGTCCCCACGAACCACCTATCCCCGCTACACCTCTTTTATGGTTGTCGATAACGATTTTTCAGCAACTGATTCGGCAAGACCAACTGGAGCAAAGCCATACAGAGTTTTTAAAACTACAGGAATAGATGCTTTGAAAATTACCCTGGCGCACGAATTTAACCATGCAATTCAATTCATTTCTGGGTTCGACGACTTTGGGTTTACCGGAATCGCAGAGATGCTTAGCGTTATGTTCGAGGAGGTATGTTTTCCAGAGGTAGATGATTATTTGCAATACACTAGGTCGCTATTCAAAAATCCCGACCAATATAGCTTTGCTGTATCCAATCCTCAAAATGGTTATCGTTACTCTATATTTTTTCTGATGCTTTACCAAAAATATGGAGCCGACTTCATCAGAAGTTACTTTGATAGACTAAAAATGGGTATAAATGGTTATCGTGCACTTGATTTGGTTCTAAACAAAACCAATTCATCTATGAACACAGAATGGATGGACTTCCTTAAATGGATATATCACAGTTCTTTTAGAGCAATACCAGGAAAATACTTTACCGATGCTCAGATCATGCCCGAAATTACTTTTGCATCAGAAAGATTTTTCAATAACCCTACCGAGACTTTTTCGGGCGAAGCAGATACTTACCAATTTAAAGCAGATAGAATTGTTTTTCAGAACAACTTCCCATTAAGCAACGACACTTTGAACATTATAACATCTCATATCGACTCCGTTTCGGCAATTAGCCAGATCCAATTTAAGGACAATTATGTCCATTCCGTTATTGAAGAACCTAAACAAGATTATTCCAAGATATTCATAAATTCTGCACAGAATTACTTTTATAAAATTTCTTCAATCAGGCAAAACACAAAGTCCGTACTTTTCGAAATACCTGGTGTAAACACTATTCCACTTGCATCCACATATCCTAATCCCGTATTTACTAATGATGCAAAATATGTTTACTTTCCGGTTGACGAAATGGCAAAAATCGGAGAATTAGTAGAGTTAACAATTTTCAATTCAAATATGATTGAAATTTATAGAAATTCACTGCCAGTTGGTATTATTTCAAACAATCGTGTGTTGATTTTCAATTTTGAAGATTTCGATAAAACCAATAATTTGGGAACAGGAGTTTATATTTTTCTTGCAAATTCCAAGAATGACAGAATTTTAGGTAAATTCTCGGTAATAAATAACTAAAGCACTTAATATGAAAATTACTATACAAAATCTATCGAAAATTGTAAACCAAAATGAATTAATTTTTAAAAACATATCCTATCAGTTTGTTCAAAATAAAAAGTATTCTTTAGTCGGACCAAATGGCTCAGGCAAATCAACTTTATTAAAAATAATTTCGAACAATATAAGACCAACACAAGGCAATATCGATTACGAAATCGAAGGAATAATAATACCCAGCAGTAAAAGTTTTAATTATTATGGGTTCGTTGCCCCCTACTTATCCATCTATGAAGAACTACTACCATTAGAGCATATTAAAATTGTATCGAGGATTCGAAATATTCCTTATTCCGAGGAATCTGGGATGGATTTGCTAAGGGAATTTCAATTAGAAAAGCATTATCTGAAACCAATTAAATTCTTTTCATCTGGAATGAAACAACGAATGAAATTCTTACTTTCTGTTTTACACAAACCTTCAATTTTGTTCCTGGATGAGCCCTTTTCGAATTTGGATGAAAAGGGAATAGAAATTTTTATAAAAAATATCGATAATTATACAAAAAATGGTATTTTAATAATTGCAAGTAATGACATTAGGGAAATTTCACTTACAGATAATTCTATAAATATTCAGGATTATAAATAGAATGGAACACTATAAAATAATCAAATTGAGCTTTCTTCGCAACAAGAAAGAAGTATTAGTGAAGTTCGATAACGACACAACTCTCGAATTGCCATTAGATTTGGTTATTAGTTTTAGTTTGAATAAGGGATCTGTTTGCTCGCAAGAAAAATATGATAAAATTCTTAAAGAACTCAGTATTTTTAAAGTACAAAAAGTTGCATACAGAAAAGCTACATCGTCGCTCAAAACTCGTTTCGAATTAAAAAGGATATTATTGCAAAAGGGATATCCCGAGGACGAAATTGATATTGCTATTAATAAATTAGTAAGACTAAATATAATCGATGACGAAAAGTTTGCAAAAACTGCCATTGAATACTATTCTTCAAAAAAAATGTATGGATTAAACAGAATTAAAAGGTATTTAAAACAAAAGGGCGTTCCGCAGGACATAGTAGATAAAGTGATTTCGGAAGAATCAACAGAAGAAGACCAAGATGAATTAATATTAAATTATTACGAACGCAACATTGAAAAGATTAGACGAAAACCAGTACAACTCAGGGTGCCGTATTGTTTTAGAATGCTATATAATGCTGGGTTTTCTGGAGATGCAATCAGTAAATTTTTAAATATACTTAAACCAGAAATCTTAGGTTTATGAGATCAACGTCTTCCAACTGGACATTGTCAATTTTTATTATACTGATTTTAGCAGCTTTTTATTACCTCAATTTAAAAGAAGTAGAAAATTATCGGAACAAAATTATAAATCACTATAATGATTTAATAATAAATTCAATTAATAATTACATTAAGCATTCCTTCAACTCTAATAAATCGGTAGAAAATAGTAATACTATTATACTAGATTCATCTTCTAAATTTATCCTTAATGATGCACTAAACAATTATCTAGGTACTCCCGAAGTTTTTTACATCGTCTTGGAGTCAAAATCCGAAAAAATAGTCTTGAGTAAGAGTAATCAAGTTATTAATTCGAAAATTCCCAATATTTCCAGTGAGGATTTGTTTTTATTATATCAGAATTCTTCCCCACAAATCTTTGAATTATACCTTTTCGACAAAGATATTTTTGAAATTAGATCTTCCTTACAGTTGAACTTTGCCGAACCTGTAATAATTAGAATTGGTGTTGACTTTAGTCATTTATCTGCTCCATATCAAAATCATATAATAAACACATCAATAATCACTTTTTTCTTGTTATTAATCATTATTTTATTCATTAACTATCAAGATATATTTAATAAAAGAATCTCATCTCTATCGGATTCACAAGTAGTTATTGATATATTTTTCAAGATATCCGAAAATTCAACAAATGGTGTAATTTTTATCGATCCACAGCAACGAATAAGGATATTTAATGCAGTTGCCTCGACAATTACTGGAATCGACAAGCAAGCTGCATTGATGAATGATTATTTTCAAGTTTTTCCAAATGATTGTTTTAATGTAGATGAAGTTTTTACTTCAAATAAATCAATTGGGTTGTCAAGTATTCAATTAATAACTGAAAAGGGTATAAATCGAGATTTGTACTTTTCTACTAGCATTCTAGAAATCGATAAAGTGTTTTCCGGAGTGCTAATTTCAATTCAAGATGTTACAGAAATTAATAAGAATGCAAATTTAAAAACAAACAATAAAGTTATCGAAGCCAACAGTAAACTTGCAACAGGAATAACATCGGCGTTTTTAAATAAAATCAATCGGATTTATTTATCTTTCCAAGGTCTAACGAACAAAAAAGACCTTTCGACTGAATCAATCAAGAAAAATAGTGATACAGTTTTGTCCGTCATACTCGAAATCGAACAATTGCTCAACAAATTTGAAGAATTAGCAAAAATCGACAAAGTAAATTTCTCTCAGGTTAGTGTTAATGATATTATCGAAAAAGTAATCGATTCATACAAATCTGAATGCAAAAATAAAAATATCCAAATCCAGAAAAATTACCGAGTGTTCCTCACATTTTTCTGCGATGAAAAGCTACTAACCGAAATATTCACAGTTCTTGTCGAAAACTCTATTGACTCTATTGATAACAATGGAGACATTATTATCTCGGCAGAACAGAATTTAACTTCTACAGTTATAAAAATAACTGATACAGGATGCGGAATTGATGAAAGTGTAGAGGAAAAATTATACTCTCCCTATAATACAACCAAGCAAAATCATTTTGGTTTTGGACTGGCCAAAGTTAATAAATATCTTATCCTACTTTCCGGGGAGATTTCGTTACAAACAACAAAAGGATTGGGTACAACATTCACTGTTATTCTTCCAAACAGATATGATTTGAAAGGACATGTGTAGTGACTTTTTTTGATAAGAAATATCATACAATACCAAATTATTTGAGTTTAGCTCGATTGCTTTTTGCGCCTGTTATCGGACATTTTCTTTATTGGGGCAACAAACCAATGGCAATCATTTTAATTATTATTGCTTATCTGCTGGACGTTGCCGACGGCTTCGTTGCCCGAAAATTCAATCAAGAAAGTGAATTTGGAAAAATAATCGACCCCATCGCCGATAAAGTAATGTATGCCTTTATAGCATTTGCTCTGCTATTGAACAATATGCTTCCAGTTTGGTTTTTTGCATTCTACATCTTACGCGATTTATTAATTCTTTTTGGTAGTTTTTTATTTGCAAAAAGAATAAAAGAAGTGCCTAAATCTAATCTCTGGGGTAAGATATCAGCTTTCTCCGTTGCAATCACTTTGCTTGGTGTAATACTGGAAATCCAGTATTTTAACCCTTATGGTCTAATTGTCGCACTACTTCTATCATATTTGTCAACTTTGATTTACTTTAAAATTGGGTATCACCAATTAAAAAAATAATTTCTTTTCTATATTATTTCAATCTTTTCACAATTTTTATTAAATTGCTTTTTTGTATAATTTTAATTTGAAATAAAATATAATATCAATATGCACAATTTAGTTTGGCTTATTCCAACTTTACCGTTAGCTGGGTTCGTATTCCTGGGATTATTTGGGAAGAAACTGAAAAACGAGAAATTAATTGGTACAATTGGTTCTGCTACTGTAGGAATAGCATTTGTTATTGCTTTTCTTATTTTTATGGAACTGCTCTCCAATCCTATCGATAATCCCTACATCATTACATTGTTCACTTGGATTTCAGCAGGTAACTTTTCACTCCCAATCGCATATCAGGTGGACCAACTATCAATACTCTATACCTTAATTGTAACGGGAGTTGGTTTTCTTATCCATGTATATTCAATAGGCTATATGCATGGCGATCGTGGATTTTTCCGATTTTTCACCTACCTTAACCTGTTCATTTTTATGATGCTCAACTTGGTCCTGGCAAGCACATTCTTGCTTACTTTCCTTGGTTGGGAAGGCGTGGGATTGTCGTCATATCTTTTAATAGGATTTTGGTACGACCGTAAATTCGAAGGCGTTAGGATAACATGGACAGGACACGCTGCCAATAAAGCATTCATTATGAACAGAATTGGCGACTTTGGGTTTTTAATTGCTATGTTTCTGATTTTCGTGCAATTCAATACACTCGAATATCAAGAATTACATAGCATATTGTCGGCTAATCCGTATTTCTATCAATCTGCTCCATTGATTATTGCTATAACCTTATTATTATTTTTAGCTGCAACGGGTAAGTCTGCTCAAATACCTTTAGCAGTATGGTTGCCAGATGCAATGGCTGGTCCCACACCCGTTTCTGCATTAATCCATGCAGCAACAATGGTTACAGCTGGTATTTTCCTGGTTGCACGAAATTCTTTATTGTTTTCGCTTGCTCCAACCACTATGATGGTTATTGCTGTAATTGGTGCATTAACCGCATTTTATGCAGCAACTATTGGTACAGTTCAAAATGGAATTAAAAAAGTGCTGGCATACTCCACTGTTAGTCAGTTAGGGTTTATGTTTGCTGCTTTAGGAGTAGGTGCATATACAGCTGCTGTATTCCATGTTATGACCCATGCATTCTTCAAGGGGCTTCTCTTTTTGGGTGCTGGCTCGGTGATGCATGGCATGCACGACGAAGAAAATATTAAGAAAATGGGCGGATTGAAAAAATATATGCCTGCAACGTACAAAACATTTTATGTTGCTTCATTAGCAATTGCTGGAATACCCTTTTTCTCCGGTTTCTTTAGCAAGGATGAGATTTTGTGGCTCACTTTTAGCAATGGTAGTGTGATTTTATGGCTAATTTTAGCTGTATCTGCACTAATGACAGCATTTTATATGTTCCGTTTGGTTAATTTGGTGTTCCATGGCAAAGAAAGATTCGACCACAAACACGTCCATCCTCACGAATCACCAAAAACAATGACAATTCCTTTGATTGTTCTAGCGGTTCTTTCGGCTCTTGGTGGTTTCCTGGGTATTCCTTATGCATTAGGTTTTTGGTTTAGCCATCACCCAAATTTCCTTGAACATTTCTTAGAACCAATTTTCAAAGATGCAAATATGGTTTTAGGATACGGCGGTCATCATTTAGCAGCAACAGAGTACATTCTGATGATAGTATCGGTTGGTATTGCTTTACTTGGCATTTGGCTGGCTTACAAATGGTATTATTACGATGAAAAATGGACATCGCCACGCAAAATTGCAAGCAATATCAAGCCTGTCCACAAAGTACTTTGGAACAAATACTTTATCGATGAAATTTATTTCCGTACAATTGTCGATCCAATTATTACCTCGTCCCGTTCATTCTTCTGGAAATTCTTCGACTTGAAGATTATCGATGGAATTGTGAACGGCCTGGCAACTCTCACAGTCGAACTTGGTGAACGCATACGCAAAATTCAAACGGGATTTGCCCAAACTTATGCAATTTATATGATTGCTGGGGCAATAATTTTACTAACTTGGATTGTATTTAGTTTTTAATAAATAAATAACAAATGAAAATGATACCATTTATTCTTACATTGTTTTTACCGCTGATAGGCTCGATTATCATATTATTTTTAAATAAAGGTAATCAAAAGTTAATAAAGTATTTTACGCTGATTACATCGATTATCACATTTTTAGTTTCTTTGATTCTCTTTTTCCAGTTCAACACAAACAATCCTAATATTCAGTTTTATATCAATCAAATCTGGATAACATCGATTGATGCGGGGTTTAGAATAGGATTGGACGGAATGTCGATGCTGTTGGTAATCCTCACAACATTTATCACTCCAATTGCTATAATTTCGAGTTTCGACGCAATCCATCATCGCGAAAAAGAGTATTACTTTATGATACTTTTACTACAATTCGCAATGACTGGTGTTTTTGTTGCAATGGATATATTCTTGTTTTATATTTTCTGGGAATTAATTCTAATCCCTATGTATTTTATTATCGGTATTTGGGGTGGAAAAAATAAACTTTATGCAACAGTCAAGTTCTTCCTGTTTACTATCGTTGGCTCTTTGTTTATGCTGGTTGGTGTTATCTGGCTTGCAAATTATGTAGGTAATAGTATCTTGGGAACAGGTTTCACTACCGATTTCATAAAAATACGAGATGTTGCATCCAAAATTCCATTCGATAATCAAGTTTGGCTATTTTGGGCTTTTGCTGTTTCTTTCTTCATCAAAGTACCTTTATTCCCCTTGCACACATGGTTGCCCGATGCACATACCGAAGCACCTACTCCCGGCTCGGTTATACTTGCCGCTATATTGCTGAAAATGGGTACTTACGGGTTAATACGCTTTAATTTGGAACTATTCACCCAAGCTTCAATAAATTTTGCACCTCTCATATCATGGTTTGCTGTTATTGGAATTATTTATGGTGCACTGGTAGCTGCTGTTCAAGTAGATATAAAGCGATTGGTAGCTTACTCTTCGGTAAGCCACTTGGGTTTTGTTGTACTTGGTATATTTTCGATGACTGCTTTAGGCATCCAGGGAGCAATCATTCAAATGGTCAATCATGGTTTGTCCACTGGTATGCTCTTTTTGCTTGTTGGTATGATTTACGAACGCCGACACACACGCGAAATTGCCGATTATGGTGGAATTGCACGCATTATGCCCGTTTATGCAACTTTTTTTGCAATAGCAATGTTTTCCTCAGTTGGTTTGCCCGGTCTTAATGGATTCGTTGGTGAATATATGACTTTAATCGGTGCTTTCACCTCACCAATTCTAAACAACTGGACTTTCGCAATAGTTGCCACACTTGGAGTTATCTTTGCTGCAGTTTATTTACTTTGGATGTATCAGCGTGTATTTTTTGGAACAAATGA
>CAYOPF010000018.1:21801-30912 GCA_964405755.1 uncultured Chloroherpeton sp. | reverse complement strand
CCTTTGATTGTAATTTTGATTGTTAATTTTGTTAATTGCACTGTTAATCCTCTGACTGATTAATTCTTGTTCCTCAGCAGAGTATCTTTCTTTCACTGTTGCTCTCGCCCAGTTCGCAAGAGTAGCTCGTAAATATTTTTTCGATAATGGAAGCTTCCAATTCACAGGATCGGCAAAATCCTCCTCTTCCATTCCTTCGTAGTGTTTAGGTTTGACTTGATAACCTGAATCCTTGATTGTTATTCCATATTTTGTTGACCTTTCCTGTTGATGTACATCTGCGATTTTTTCTACCTCGCCAAATTCTATTACTATTGCATTTTCTTCATTCTTAAACTTGGGATCAGCCATCCCCTTAACGGCAGGTGGTACGCCTCCAAGAAAACCTACATGCTTCAAAAGTAAGTCTGAGTACACAGATATACTTCTTTTCTTATACAATCCTTTCTGTACCCACTCGATAAACTCCGGCGCTAAATCTTTTAACTTTGCTAAGAGGACATCTCCGTCCCGCTTTAGTTCTTCAACCCAACCATACGCAGGTGAATCATCCTCAGGATGACCTATTACAACAGGAGCTTCATGTTTAGAATCTTCAAGTTGATTATTATATAATGCGACCATTGTGTCGATGTCATCTGTTGTCCATTCCCTTGTATTCCCAGACGCATCTGTATGTGTACCCGCTTTGAAAACCTCTATCCACAATTTTTGTAACAACATTGCATTCTCCTTTACCGCAAAAATAAAATTAAAATTTGAGGTATTTGGGGAAGAGTTTGGGAAAAAGTTTAGGGAAGAGTTTGGGGAAGAGTTTGGGGAAGAGTTTGGGGAAGTTATTTGTCAAAGAAATTTCCTAACTTTTTGCCCAAATACCTCATGTCATATGTGAAATTTTGTAAAAAACAGGAATTTTTAAATGAAAAATCAACAAAAAGAACAAATTTTACGCAATTTTATCGCAATCCCTATTGACAAATTAGTCAAGGCAAATTGGAATTACAAGGAAGACAATGAAGATTTAAAAGAAAAGCTTAAAGAAAACATCAAACGAAATGGACAAGTTGAGAATATCCTGGTCCGTGAACTCGACACAGGCTTTTACGAAATCATAAATGGTAATCACCGCTACGATGCTTTAATTGAATTAGAAGTATCCAAGGTTGTTGCCTATAATTTTGGGAAAATATCACTTGCTCAAGCTCAACGTATTGCAATAGAAACAAATGAAACAAGATTCGTAAGTAACCCTGAAAAGCTGGCACAGCTACTTTTTGAACTTCAAGAGTCATTTGATATCGATGATTTATTGACAACCTTCCCTTTCTCGAACGAGCAATTTGAGAACTTAATGAACTTTAATGAGTTGCTCGACTCTCAAGATAACATTGATATCGACAGTGTTGAAGATGATGAGTTCGAAGCAGAACCACCAGAGCAACCTAAGACAAAAATTGGTGATTTGTATGAATTCAACAATCATAGACTACTTTGCGGAGACTCTACCAATCCCAACGATGTAGCTCTGTTAATGAATGGTCAGAAAGCTGACTTGATTTATACTGATCCTCCTTACAATGTGAAATATGCTGAGTTGAACAGTCGAAGAGCCGAGAGCTCAAAAGATTGGAGAGATGTCTATTGTATAGACTGGCAAGACTCAATGAGCGATAATAACTATTACAAATTCGTTAGGGATTTTCTTTTGAATGCTAAAAATCACTCGGTCGAGTATGCTCATTATTATATTTGGTATGCTTTTGCTTTTTACCCTACTTTCTTTGCTGTTCTCAACGAATTACAAATTCCTTTCGATAAAGTTCCTATCGTATGGATTAAACAGGTTGCGCCTCTATCCTGGACAAGATATAAGAGAATATATGAATCTTGTATTTTTGCTGGGAAAGGTGCAATTAACGGTGCCGGCAACTTTGATAAGTGGAACGGTCCAAATAATGAAGTAAACGCTTGGCATATCAACAAGGATACACTTCAAAATTATGTCCATCCAACGCAAAAGCCAGTAGCACTTGCTGCAAGAGCTATAAATAATAGTTCGAAAGAAGGGGACAACGTACTTGACCTGTTCATGGGATCTGGAACTACTCTGATAACTTGCGAGTTGATGAAAAGAGTAAGTTACGGTATGGAACTCTCGCCAGCATTTTGCGATGTAATCGTGAAGAGATACATGAAATATTGTGAGGATAACAGCATTCCTCTCGATGTAAAATTAAATGGAATTAGTATCACTAAAACATACTTTGAAAATGAAAGAGAATAACGCAATTGAAAAATATGACAACGATGCTGAAATTACCTTTGAGAGAATGAAAGGTGAAGGGCAGACAGCATTTAAATATTTTTGTATGTATCGTGACATGGGCAACAAGAGGTCGTACAGACGTGTTGCCCGTGATGCAGGTGTCTCTACCCAACTTGTTCATACATTAGCCCAGAAATGGCATTGGCAAGACCGGATTAAACTTTGGGTTGATGAAGTTGACAAGGTTAAACGAGAATCATACTTAAAAGAAATTCAAGAGATGGCAAAAAGACATGCTCAGCACTCAATGGCTTTTCAACGAGTACTGACAATTCCTGTCGAGGCTATTCTTAAGAAAATGAAATCAGGGGATATCTCCTACCAGGAATTCCTTAGTCTCCCTGTCTCTGAACTGTTTGATAAAACTCTGAAATCTGCCCAACTGTTTTCCAGTATCGTAGATATTGAACGCAAAAGTCGAGGAGAACCTACAGAGTTAATAAAGCAAGAAGTACAGCAAGAATCATCGCAAGAAATAAAAGTGATTCTGCCAATAATTCCAAATAATCAGCTTCCAGAGGACAATGGATAATTTGCCTAAAACTATTGACTTATCAGATCCCAGACACTTCAACGATGTGTTTCTCCCTCTTTTGTTTAGTGATAAACGCCGACGAGTAGTCTATGGAAGTAGAGATAGTGGTAAATCAGATTTTGTTGCTCAATGGTATATTATTAAAGCTTTGCAGCCGGAATTCTTCCGTGGTCTGCTTATAAGGAAATACTATGCATCTATCAAAAGTTCTCAATTTCAAACTATCTTCGATTATATCAATCATTGGGAATTAAAACCTTACTTTAAAATTACGGAAAATCCACTTAAAATTACTTGTAAGTACAACGATAACTCAATCTCTGCTGTAGGCTTAGATAAACCTGATAAATCGATTGGTATTAAAGATCCAACGAGCGGATGGTATGAAGAGGCAGACCAAATTTCACTCGATGCCTATCTTTATACATCTCGCTCTCTCCGAAGCTCTTTTACTAATGAGATAGTTGAATGGTTTACCTTTAATCCTCGTAATGAACACAGTTGGTTAAACTCTTACTTCTTTCCACCTAAACAGACCTACGAAAAAGAAGATGGAGACTTTTCATTAGTTCCAAGTATCAGGGACGATACAGTTATTCTTCATACATGTTACAAACATAATAGATTCTGTCCTTACATCCGAAGAAAAGATTTAGAAGATTTAAAGAATATCGATTTAAATTATTATCGTATCCATGCTCTCGGACTTTGGGGTGGCTCACTCAAAGGTTTAATTTATCCCGAGTTCTCTATCGTTGACGAGTTCCCTCAAGACATCGACTACGCTTATGGTCTTGACTACGGTTTCAACAATCCAACAGCAATAATTAAAGTTGGGTTTTACGAAGGTGAAATCTACTTACAAGAAAAATTATATAATTCTTCCTATACGCACACTACTCTCACTCAGCATATTCTCAAATACTACGGTGATGAGTTATCAAGAAATATTATCGTCGTCGATTCAGCCGAACCTGCTCTGATTAAGCACCTCAAAAGCAATCAAATCAACGCTGTCCCTGCATTAAAGAATTCACAAGCTATCAAAACAGTCTACGATGGTTTGATGTTCTGTAAACAATTTAAAATAAATGTAGTCAAGGGTTCAGACAATCTGATTAAAGAAATGCAAAGCTATTCCTGGAAGTCTGACAAGGATGGGAATATTTTTGACGAACCTGTTAAAATCGACGACCACGCGATGGATGCCTGGAGATATGTTGTTCAAACTTATGGTATAAAACATTGGAGAATCCTCCCAATAAATCATGGTCTCACTATTAAAAACAAAAAACGAAATCAATTAAAAGGATATTAAATATGAAAAAAAATGCTCTGAAATTATTACAACCAATTGCTAATAAAAGCAATTTCATTAATACTACCTATCGAAGTCTTGCCTCTAATCCAAATCGGCTCTTCGCATACTTCGGAGACAGAGAGGTAACTTTACAAAGTATTAATGAAGATCCGCACGTCACTGGTAATATTCAAGCTAGGTTGGCTGGTGTGCAATCGCTTGAATATGAAATAGTCTTTGATGAATCAAACCAACAATACAAAAGAATCTTCGAATACGTTTTTAACAAAATCGACATCAAGAAGTTCATCGATAAGATAATGGACGCTGTATTTTACGGTTACAATGTCTTAGAAATTAATTGGCAATACGAATATGTCGATGGTCAGCTTCTTCTCATACCTTCAAGTATTACTGAAAAACCTCGTTCCTGGTTTGTATTTGATAATAACAATATTCTAAAACTCAACGATCTATCCAAAAAGACTCTACCTGGTTACAAGTTTCTACTCATCCAACATAAGCCAACCTATGATAATCCTTACGGTGAAGCTTTACTCTCAAAATGCTTGTGGCCTGTTGTCTTCAAAAAGTCAGGCTTTACCTTTTGGTTGTTGCTTGCAGAAAAGTTAGGAATTCCTCACCTTGTTGGTAAAACGGATGCAACATTTGGAACTGAAGAATTCGCAGCGTTTATGGATGCCTTAGAAAACTTGATGCAAGACGGCTCGATGGTGATCCCTGTTACTGATAATGTCGAAGCTATCAACCCAGCAACAACTGTTAATGTCGATATTTACGATAAGCTAATCGATAGATGTAATATCGAAATATCCAAGGCTCTTCTTTCTCAAACACTCACAACAGACATAGGTGATACCGGTTCTTTTGCAGCTGCTCAAACTCATAAAGAAGTAAAGGATGAAGTAACCAACTCCGATAAAATGATGGTTGAAGAGGCTATCTATAAGCTATTTAAATGGGTGGCATATTTCAACTTCGATAATATTACAGTGCCATTCGTTTCCTTCTATCAGAAAGATGATGTCGACAAGCCACTTGCAGAATTTGTTGATATACTTACAAAAAACAATCAGATTAAATTTACCAAGCAATTTTACATTAACAGATTTAACTTCAGTGAAGACGAGTTCGAACTAATTGATTCATCACAACAACCTCCAGCATTTTCCGAAGAGAAACAAGAATTTGAAAAGAAAGAAGCGGACCCTACACCTTGGGATCAGATACTTATCGATAGCTTCGGTGAAAAACTTGTAGGAGATAACTCCAATATTTTCAACGATGCTATCGAAAAGATTAAGAAATTCCTTGACTCGCATTCTTCTTATGAAGATGCTATCAATCAAATCACAGAGCTGTTTGGAGATTTGAACTCTGATAAACTTGAAGAATCTCTTACAAGAATCCTGTTTATTGCAGATGTGATTGGAAGATTGTCTGTTCAAGAGGAGTTGAAAGATGCCGGGACAAATTAAAATCAATCTGCTACTTGCTTTCGATAAAGCTCCGGAAGATGCTGTTAAGTATCTTGAGAAACTTGGAGTTAAAATTACCTGGAACTGGCAGGAGCAACTAAAAGCAATAAAAGAAAAAGCATTCACTATTAGCAAAATCACAAATGCAGATCTACTTCAAGAAGTTCAGTACAGGCTTGTTGAAGCATTAAATGAAGGTACTCCATACTCTGAGTTTAAAACCGAACTCAATGATATGCTTATGAACAGAGGTTACACAAAGAAGGAGGATGGCTCGCAATGGAGATTAGATACTATCTTTCGAACAAACCTCCAAGGGGCATATATGGCAGGAAGATTCAAGCAGCAACTAGAAGTTACAAAAGAGTTTCCATACTGGGAATACGTGTCAATCGTTGACAACCGAACTACAGACTCTTGTCGAAGTTTGAACGGAACCATCCTCCCAGCAAATGACCCTTTCTGGAAAACAAACTATCCGCCACGACACTACAACTGTCGAGCAAGAGTAATCTCTCATAATAAAACCACTCTGAAACAATACGGCAAATCTGTAAGTGATTCTTTAAAATACAGCAAAGTACAACCAGCGAAAGGATTTGAAAATGCTCCTGGTGAGTGGAAACCTGATGTATCTAAATACTCTCCGAAACTTAAAAATGCTCTGATGAGGTTGTTCTTATGATTGACAGCAACTCTATAATAAACTTTATCATCTCTAAGTTTAAGACTATCAGCTATGCCTCACTTTCACCGCAAATTAGAGAGTTGTTGATTACATCAATCAATCGTAACTTCCAAGTTGGAGGTCGGTATGGTAAGGATAATCCCTTCGGAGGTGGTAGTACGAAATGGAAAAAGTCAAAAAGAGCAGTACTACAATCAGGTATGACTTTACAGGATACTGGGCAGATGGCAGCATCATTGAGAGTTCAAGTCAAATTCGAAGGTAACAAATTAATCATTCAAATGGGCAGCAATAAGAAGTACGCTGCCCATCAACACTTTGGATCGAAAGAGGGAGGATTTCAACATCCAGGTGGGACTCCCTATGCATTCCGTAAAGATAAAAATACTAAACAAAAAGTTGTTAAATTTGTCAAGAAAAAATGGGCAGATAAATATCCTGACAAGGTTTTAGGTTACACTAAGCCTCACAAGATATCAATTCCTGCCCGTCCATTTTTAGTAATTCAAGATGAAGATATAAAGAACATCCGCGATATGATTGCCCGGAAAATCATCAGCAAGTTTTAATTAATCCTTTTGCCGTTCCAGACACCAGACAAAATTTTATTTTCAGGTTTAATTTTATCGTATATGTAAATATAAGCCTTTTGCTTTTTACCTTCGCACTCAATTGCCTTTAACTTTCGACAATAGAAAAATGGATGACCTTCAAGTTGGTCTAATTTTTCAAGGGAGTTACAGTCGACCTCATATAGCTCACCCATTATTTTACCATCACCTTCTTTTGCGAATGGAATACCTGGTCCCTCATATAGTTCTATTCCTAAAGCAATTGCATCTTTGCCTTCGTGTCCTTCTAACAAATGATGATTATGAAACCCTTTTTTCAGGGTCCCATAAACGAATACTTTATACTTCTTCATACTTTTCGATAAATTTATTTGCAATCAAATCTTCTACAAATGATTCAAATGAATCTGTCCTGATTTCACATTCCTTTTGCACCGAACATTGAATTGCAGTCGTTTTCATAAACTCGTGCAAGTCGATTGAGAAATTGAAGAAACTTAATGCATTCATCTGTTCAACTAAATGTTTGGCATCTTTCGCATTGACTATCTGCCCGTTGTTGAAATAGTATTTTTTCATTTTAGTGTTCCTTTTTTTTGTTTTACAAAAATAATATTTATTTTCGGGGAAGTGATGCCTCCCCTTTCTTTTATTTTCTTAAATCTTGTTGTCTTTGTTTAAAAAAATTAATGATGTCGTTGTTTAAAAATCTTCCTGCTTCTTCATATGTTCCTTGATTTAAAGTTCCGATATTTGAAAATTCAACCAATCTTGCTAAGAAAAGAATCCAATTCACAACCTTTTTGTGATTTGTTGTTCCAGCATGTTGTCTGAATTCAACACTACCATGTCGCCAAAAACTTTGAATGTTTACTTTATAGTATCTCTCGTTGTTCATCTTCATTGCAATATCTCTTGTTGTTGTTTCAGTGGTTCTGGTTGAAATACCTTCAAAATTTATTCCTTGTAATGATTTGCAGTATGTGTTGTGATTTGCTCTTCTTGATGGTGCCATCCAAGAGTCAATTAAATTTTCCATCATTTGGTAATTCTTGTAAAGGTTCAACCATGTATTTGCATTGAATTGTCTTGCGTTGACGTGAACATGCAATCCACATGTTTTGTTTATCTTTGCTTCCAATCCTGAAATTATCAAAAGTGTTGTTCGTAAATTTTGCAATCCAGCCATTCCTTTCAATACCGGTGAAACCAATTCAAAAGCATCCTGTCCTGTTAGTGATGAATCAGAAACTATCTTCCACCAGGTTCTTGTTGAATGATTGTAACTTTCGTCTTTTACTTCAATGCCTGCTGCTGTTAATTCTCTAATTATCTCTGCTCTCTCTAAACCAAAAGCTTCAATCTCAACACCAAATTCAATGGTATCAAAATTGAAGTTTTGTAAATTTCTAACTGTAGTTGTAGTTGCTGTTCTTCCTTCAGACCATGCTTTCCAAATGTTGTATGCAAATCCGTAATTAACTCCAACCAAATCAGCAGTTTGTGTCTTTGTTAAACCCAAATCAAACAACAATCTCATTTTCTTTGTTTTGTTTAGGTTGCTGTTTAGAATTTCTTGCTGTGTCATTGTATCCCCTTGATTTTTAAGTAACTTAAATTTTCTTAGTGCAACTTAACACAATTCACTCAAACACGCAAGTCTTTTTTGCAACTATTTTAAACTTTTTTTAAAATAGTTTTCCGCATTTATTTCATTTTAAATCAACAGGTTGCCTCATTTATAAGATTAAATATTATTTTTTTTATAATACTCTATGCGTCTTTTCTCTCGTATCTTTCGTAAATATTCCGAAATAGTCCCTCGTGTAACACTGGTAACATTTTGTAACTGCCTTTCGTTTAAATGTTTAGAGCTTTCACAAATGAAATCCTCCATCAACATTGTTAAATTAGTTACCTTCGGTACATACACTTTCAAGCCTTCATGATTCTTCAACAAAAGCTTTACTACTTCAATCCCTGATTCTTCGGCAATCTCCCGAAGTGCTTCATTTTCTTTTAAGTGCTCTACTTTTAAGTGACTTAAGATTAAATCTTTATTCATTGTTTTCTCCGTTAAACGTTTTTTCTATGACTGATACCATCGATTAAATCGACGACTTCGGAGATGTCATAAGCTACGATAGCCAATCCCCCCGCTTTTTTTATTTGCTCTATATTGTATTGTTGT
>CAYOPF010000018.1:21482-21751 GCA_964405755.1 uncultured Chloroherpeton sp. | reverse complement strand
GCCTTGATAACATGCAATTAAATCAGGTAAGCCCGATCTACTTGCTACAATAGTTTTAACAACATAAGCCCCTTTAGACTGCAACAAGTCTATTATTTTTTTCTGTAACTTTTTTTCTTTCGATGTCATAATCCTTTGAAAAATAATAGAAATTATAATCTTTCTTTTTTTGTACAACTTTATATATCTTCTCTTCTATACCACCTTCTGAAAAAATCCAATGTACAACTGCTGGCTTAGTTCTGTTAAGTGTCTGCAACCTGGAACGT
>CAYOPF010000018.1:0-21426 GCA_964405755.1 uncultured Chloroherpeton sp. | reverse complement strand
ATTGACAAATCTACCCCCATGCTACCTGAAAGGATCTGTGAAATGTAAACCCTTTTATTTGCTAATTTAAATTCAGAGACAGACTCTGTAATTTCATTTTGGAATGTTTGTAAAAGAGCATCTCGTTCTGCTCTAAACTTGTAGAAGATAGCAATTTTTTTATTTTGATAATTTGAATATATATACTTTGCTTTTGATAAGTCAAGAACTCTCGAGGTACCATCTTCACATAAAATCGTCCCTGAATAAATCTGATGTAACTTTGTTTGTAACTTCGCAGGATGGTCAGCTACTATCTCACCACCATCTTTTAATTTAAAATACCGGTCTTTCAATATCACTTTTGCAAGTAAGTGAATTCTTGGATCGACAGGAATCGTTATCACTTCCTCTCTAACTTGAGCTTCTTTAAATCCTGCTTCTTCTCTTGTGTATCGAATGATATACTTCGAGATTACCTTTTCAATCATATCTTGATTAGCTTTGCTGTAATCGTTTATTTTAAGCCCCTGGTAAATCTTTTGCTTAACATCGACAAAATCCTTAGCCCAAGCATAAAAGTTTTTGTGTCGAAAAGGTGAATGCTCAGAAACAGCAAATTGATGATAAATCTGTGAGTAAGACTCAGGTGTTGGTGTACCGGATAGCAAACCGAGATATGAGTCCTTAACAATGCTTCTTAATAACTTTGTGCGTAATGAAGGCTTTGGAAAGGCACCTAAAGAATGTGCTTCGTCAGCAAAGATAATATCAAACTTCCGATTTTGGAAATTATGCAATTGCTCGTAATTTGTTACTGTGAGTTCAAACTGATATCCTTCTCTTTTATAATCTCCCAAGATTGAGTCAATTGCCTTTTTCTTGGTTACAAAAAGAACAGACTTACAATTAAGTAACTTCGCAGTCTCAAGTGCTATCAAAGTCTTACCAACGCGCATTTCAATTGCGAGATAAACAATCTTCAATTGCAATAATATATCCTTTGCTCTCTCAGCTAGCTCTTTCTGATATTCTCTGAGCATCAACAAACTCCGATATTTGATTATAAATCTGATTAATAAATTTCTCGTCTAACATTGTAAGTACATTTATTTTTACAAAATGCTGAGGGAAATTACTATTTGAATAACCACATCGATTAAAAACGGTATAAGCCATCATATTACGAATGATTCCAATCTGTTTTTTATAATATTTGTTTTGATTTAAGGTATCGTAAATTATAGCAGTTAAGTCACTTAGTTTGAGAAATGCTTTATTGGTTAAGTAATTCTGGACTTGACTAACTACAAATCTAAACAACAAATTATAATCGTAATCATCCTGATACTTATTATAGCAATGAATAACTGATGCATGATGTAAATTGAATAATCGAGCAATCCTTATCCATGCCCACCCTCTTATTCTAAGTTGTGTAATAATTATTGTCCTTGCTATCACATATGTACTTTTTCTGTTTTTCAAAGGAATGGACTCCTCAGGAATTTCCAATACATCTGCTACTGCTTTCAAGAGTTTATTATACATCTTCCACCTCTGATATGACTTTACCTGCATAGGTAACTCTAAATACATCTTTAAGCACATGACCGATACAAACATCAAGGGTTGAGATATTTTGTTTCATATCACGAATTTCATTAAAGGAATAAGTAACTCCATCTTCGAAAGTAACCATTTTAACTTCGTAGTCAACATTAAATTTTTTACCTATGTTGTGGCTGAAAAATTCATATTCAATTTGCTCATTTTTTGAGACTTGATTTTCATTTTTTTCTTCAGTGTTGAGAATTAATTTCTCACTATTATTTTTTATGCTTTCAATTCCTATTTTCATTATTTGCCTTCTATAAATTAGTGTGTCCAATTAGATAAATTGGGTTAAATATTTTATATTTCAAAGACTTACAAAAATGTGTCCAATTACCCCCCTTTGTGTCCAATTACTTACTGGACACAAATTCTTTTTTATTTTCAATAACTTACAATGATGTGTCCAGATGTCCAATAGTTTTTGCGTATTATACGTAAGAAATACGTATGTATACGTTAACAATTCTTTCTCCATTCTATATATATAATGTTTTATTTTTTGATTTTTTAATATAAGTAATTGGACATCTGGACACATCATTGTAAACATTGTGTTAATCAGCATCTCCCGTGTCCAATTTAATAAAATTGTAATTGGACACATTTTAGTAACAAGGTTGCCAAGATGTTGACCTGTTCGACATTCTCCGTGTCCAATTTGAGAAACGGAGTAATTGGACACATTTTTAAAATCCATTGTTGCCCTCATCATTAATAAGTGTATTATTTATATTGTACTTACTCAATATCCAGTATCTTGACCGGTCGCCTCGAGTAGTAATTCTTGCTTCCACGAAGTCAATTTTTTTAATCTTCAAATAGAAGTTAAACCACTTTGTAGTTGCTCGCTGAGAAACTGCAAATTTTGAGTTTGGACCGTATGATTTATACTCCGCAACGAAATCTTCATAGATTTTTTCACGGTAAACCTTCTCGCCTTTTTGCATTTTGTCGTATATTATGTCGCTAAATTCTATGAACTCCTCGGGCATCATAGCCAATAATTTTCTTTCATTTAGATTGACTGGGGTATAAGATGAGAGAGAATTATTAAAATAATGCTTCACGCAATAGAGCATAAAGTTGTAAAATCGATCCCATTCCGGGTCATCATCAGGCCATCCTTTTTCGAAGAAATTACCACCAAATTCATCCACAGGAGTATAGTCAGCTGAGAAGTAATCCGAATACTCAATCTCAAATTTGCGGGCTCGATGGCTGTCTGTGTCGTTACTTAAAACACTGTTAGTAGAGATGAGGACTTTGGGGGTCTTATCAAAAGGAACATCGATTGGCTTCATTCCTTTATATTCAATTGAGAAACCTTCAGTAAGGAATGAGAACAAGGCTTCGAAGTCAAAGTTCTTCTTAACATCATCAAAGTAAAGCAGTTGAGTATCAGGTGATATTTTTTGATAGAAGAACCTATCATCGAAGTCGACTTGCTTACCGTTATAGACTACACGCTTACGCAACTTACTAATAGCATAGGCAGTTAGCCCTTTACCTGTTCGACCATTTGCTTCATCATCGCGTGAGATTTTCTCTTCACAGATTATGACGGCTTTGGTTAGAGCAGGATTCTGATAAGTATGTAACAGATAACCAATTGCAGTGATAAGAGCTTCCAACCTTGCCAAGTCGATAACGCGTTTGGATCTATCGCCAGGAAACTCTTTATTTGCTGGTGAGCAGACACGTTCGAAAAAGCGACCGATCAGGCAGTTAGCAGATTCACTTGCTGTCTCTTCATCAAGTTGATTGAAATCATGAGGAATGATTTGTTCCTTCCAGATATAATGATGGATATTGTTAAAAGGTTTAAGAGTTATTGCATCCTTTGTTACCTCAACGATGCCATTTTTAAAGAAGAAATAAGCAGTGTCTAATGTATCCCGTATAAACTTCAGGTCATATCCTTTAAGTGTTTCAAGATAGTCTTTCGATTTAAGCTTAGTGATGCTGTTAAGTAGTGTTTCCCATATATCGTGCTTGGTGTAATTTTCGGTTAAGTAACCTTCCGGTAGTTGTTGAACTGTCTTCTTTACAAAGTCGATAATGGTCTCTGGAGTCTCTTCAGTAACAATGTGGTCCTTAATATTAATAAAGTGTGAAAGGTTTTTGTCGAGCCAAAGCTTACCATAACCATGATACTCTAAGAAGTTAATTAAATTAGACTTACTAAGTGAAAGCTTAGGTTTACCTCGAGCATCAGTCGTCTCGTGCCAAAAAATTGTGCGAGGTGGGAATTGAACATCAACTAAGTTTGAGCTTCCGTTTTGGGCAGTGCCGTTTGTATGAGTTGCCTTTGGTGATGCGGGAGCAACAAGAACGTTCCCATTGTTAGTAAATAAATGAGGGTAGTCTTCCTTAACTTTCCGAGCTGCGTACTTGAAGTCACCACCACATTTAAGTTGTGTGTAAATAGCAAATTTATCATAGGTTTTGTTGAGTTCGAAAGGCTCTGCATTAGAGGTAAAGACATAGAGCTTATTCGGAACGTAGTTGAAGGTTGCAGAGATTCCTTTGTTTTTATCAGGACGTCTCCAGTACTCAATATTTCCTTTAACACCGACAAGAATCCATCCTATTTCTTGTAGAAGGTCGGAGTGCTCACCTTGTTCATTAAAGATATCACCTGGTCGGGTGATGCTTTGGTTAGAGGGAAATTTAGAGTTATGCGAGACGTCTTGTTCAGGTATTTCATTGAACGAGCGAGCAACTTCTAATAAGAAATGTCGCTCATCGTCTGTAAGAGTGTTCAGGGTTGTCAGGGACCCTTGAACGGGTACATAACCGGGAGAAGGATAGACTATAACATAGCCCCCTTCTCCTTTTGTTTCTATGAGTGTATCTCGCTTACCATCAATTAACTGCATTGCTAATTTACGACTGCCTTCAGGCTTGTTGCTATGCCTGTAAATGAGATGATAGCCACCGGATTGCGAAGTTTCAATAAATAACTTATCCCAAATTTCAGGAAAATGGGAGAGTATAATATCTTTATATTCCTCATAAATGCTGGATGCATTTTCTTTGTGGTTATCTATGTCTATCACTTCTAAGTTACCAGAGACCACCCCACAAACTACGGCATAAGCGGTCGCATTTTGCGACCACAACCTTGCATCGTCTAAGCTGGGAAGATGGGTCTTGTAGTGATCCCATTTGCTTTGAGGTAGTAACTTAAAGTAGGGCAATTTATCCTGAGTAGTAGGAATAATTGACAAACCGGCTTTAATATATTCAATAATATCCATAATTATTTTTGAAATAACATTGTTAATTTGTGTTTAAGGGCTGTCAGATATTCGACTTGACAGCCATAGGACTCTTTCCAATTCTTAAGAAAGAAGATGTGCGTACATAAAGAGACTAGCTTTGTATCAATAGCAAGATAATTTTCATAGGACAAGGGATTGCCGATAACAGCTTTACTGAAGCGGACAGGGTTAAGGATAGTCAACAAGTTATCATTAAAGAAAAGCTCAAGTAAGTATTGCTCAGCTTTTGCAAAATCTTGCTCGAAGTTTGTATTGTAAGTTATCGGACCGCTTATGTAAATAATCATTTATGCTCCTTTTATCCAGTTATATTTTAGTGCATAATCTTTTATTAATTCATAGGTTTGTTTTTTTCTTGTTATATCTTCGTCGTCATCAATCGGCTGATCGGTATGATTCTTAGGACAATAATGAAAAACTGCATCGCATCCTGGATCGGGACAGACCTTTATAACAGTCAATTTTTCCATAGTGTTACTCCTTATTATACCAGAACTTATCTTTTTGAAGAAAACAATCTTCATTCTCAACTACTATGTTCCAGGTATTAACATATTCAATAAGCTCTTGTGCATCACCTATTAATAAATCGTTTGTCATATCAATCCAATGTGTGGGCGATAAAGCTATTTTAATAGTTCTCTTTTTGGGTGACTTGTTTCGCTTCATCTCTCACTCCCTTCATGAAGAATATTCCATAAATCCTCTGCTGTTGCGAGTGGTATAATTGAGCCATCAGTATCTATAACAGGCAGTCTGTAGTTTTCATGACCGAAGTCAAGTTCGTATAAGAAATGTTCAATCCAGTTACTTGTGTCAATGACAGCTTCTTTCAATAGCTTGACAATCATATTAACAAGTAAAGAGTTATCATAAAATAAACTAGCCTTAAAACTTCCTGTAAATACTTCGGACAGTCGTTCAGCATTTGCTTCGTCCTTGCTGTATTGCTCATCAAGTGCGTTTATTGTTTCAATGAATAGTTCTTTTGTCATAGCATCCTCCAGATTACAATCATTGCAATAGTGGCAATGGTCCCCAAGGCAATCAACGAGAAGTTCGAGTATTGATGCTTGATTCTTTCCTCGTCAAGTTGACCAATGTAGTCTCGGAAGATTACTTTTAATAATGCCTTTTCAGTTTGATAAATATCTTGTTGCAGCTCTTCGAATTCTTCTTCGAAGAATATTTTATTGTTGTTCATGTTAATACCTCATTTAAAATTTTTATAGTTGTCTAAATAAATTCTTACAATATCCTTTTTAGCTTCCTGCTCTGCGATTTCTCGCTTCAAGCCGTTACTATATTCATTTATTGCAGCTCTTTCCTCGTATCTATACTTTAACTCTTTACGAGATGCTACAGTCATCTCTTCTCCACTTTACGATGGTCCCATCGTCGATTAGGTTACTAAATAATAAATGATCGTAATTGATATCATCACCAAATTTTTCTTTAGCGAAGTCGATAGTGACCGGTGTTTCTGAGTTGATGATATCGATGATACTAATGAAGTGCTTAAGCTTCATACCTAAGCAGGCGATAGTTGCTGGCTTCTTATGAATAATTTCAGGTTTAATCAGTTTCCAAATCAGAGCAGCAGCTTTGAAGTTTGCAAGGCGGTCTTCACCTGGAGCGTATTCATTACCTTTTGTAATAAGCAGGTCAGATGAGTGCTGCTTTAGCTCTCTGTTCATGTCATAAAATGTTTTATTATCCATTTGTTCCTCCTATGCAGATAAGGCTTGACAGCCAATAATATTACCTCGGTCATCCCTAACAAAGTCAGTAGGGACAAGAATATTTTCTCGGTCCATCATAGCATTTTTAACTATGCTGGACACTATGTAAAGTGTACCTTTCTCAGGTGCTGGAAAAGGTTCATTGATAGAGCCATCGGGAGAGGTCAGTTCGACCTCTCCAAATGTAGTTGCAAAAACAGGGATTGATACGTTGTCTACCAATAATGTTGATATCAATTCTTTCTTTGTAGCTACCCTGGCAATTTTGCCCTGGGCAGGTACTAATAATATTTCGTTATTAACAAGAATGGATATCATGTGTGGAGTTAGATTAACTAATCTCATCCTCAACTCCGATGTTATATTTAACCAGATCTTCGTTCAACTCACTTAACCTTTCAGTAAAGCTATGATGAAGGATTTGCAGGAAAGTATAGTAAAGCTTAGGATTGATTTCAACTCGACGGGATCCTATCAAGATGTAAAAATCGAGTGATGTTGTTTGTTCGGTGATTACTTTTAAACCATACTCAATTTGCCTAAGGTGGTCCATAATATGATAAATTTCGTTTTTCAACTTATCTATTATATTGAAGTCTTTTGATATTTTATTAAGATCCATTTTCTACTCCTTTAAAATCCTATATCGGTTAGTTCTTCTTCTGAGTGTTCCGGTTCATAATGATGACCATGACCAAGTTTATCAGTAATCTCGTCGACTCGTTCTTGGATCCACTCGAGTCTTGCTGTATAATCCCAAAGAGGATTTCCGTTTGCATCACTCACTGGCTTCCCATTTTTACCTACTATCACAGTAATAGCAGGTAGCTCTTCCATTTTGAACTTCCAATCTAATTTTTCACCGTTTGCATAGATGACTAATCGTTGTTGGTCATTTTTTAGATATGGTATTAGTCTTAACTTTGTTGCGTTGAAGTTCTCAATATTAAGAATGCAATTCAAGAAGGATTGAAATATCGTTGACTTTGGAATTGGTGACCAAATATGTTCTGATTCGTCGAAGGGTGATTCGGTGAAAGCAACATTGTATGACTTTATCATTACTTTTTTGCCGTTGTACTCAACTTCCTTTTCCACGTAGGAAATTGACTTAAGGTAACCTTCGAAAAAGTTGTAAGCAGATTCAGCTCCATCTGCAGGATTTTTAACTACTATTTTACCATCTTTAATTTTAAAGAATGTTCGGGGTGTTGTGTGTCCGTAACCCATTTTTATTTCTCCTTTTTTGTTAATAAATTTGTTTGATTTTAACAATTTGCATTTTCATTGTTTCTTGAATTTTCACTAGAATTTCACCGTTGGCGGTAATATTAACCGACAACCGAGAGTGAGCAGTGTTTAATTTTAGTTTTCTCATGTATCCAATTTTTAATTTCAGCAACGCTTTTAAAGTCAGCATTACTACCTTCAATAATTAACTGTTTCAACTCAGACAGTGCAGCTTTCGGGATAACGTCTTTAATCATACCTGCACTCTCGTATTTTTCTCCATTGTAAAGGCAATCCTTACTGTAATATCTTGGCAAAATCATTTCTTCATTTATATCACCACTTTTCAATTTTATCTCTGTAACAGTAAGGATTATTAAGCGGTCGTTAAATATTCTTTCATTTGCATTGTTAATGAATGAAGCAAGATTTTTATACATAAATACTACCGCCAACATTGCATACACGGCAAGCGGGCGGACAAACGCTGCCGTGATGTTTCGGGTTAATGCAGTCCGCCTGCGTGTATGCTTTGCCGTTATACATCTTCCACCTCCTACCTAATACTCAATCTTTCTTCTTGAAAGATTCTGATACCTGGTATCTCTCGAACTCCAGAGGCAATTGCATCCTTAACCTTCTTTTCATTCAGGATTAAGAAATCGATAGAGACCTTGTTGATATCAGTTAATT
Organism: uncultured Chloroherpeton sp.; assembly: GCA_964405755.1. Lineage (GTDB taxonomy): Bacteria > Bacteroidota > Ignavibacteria > Kapaibacteriales > UBA2268 > GWF2-33-9. The sequence goes on along the minus strand of CAYOPF010000018.1, from coordinate 12,881 downwards.
CGAAAGTCCAGTAAAGTCTGATGTTCTTTGACTTCTGTTGAGAAAGCTCCATCTCTTGCTGTTTGAGTTCTGCTATTTCTGGTAGTTCAGGAGGTAACATAACAAGCTCAACATCTCCATTCTTACTCATAGAGTGTAAGTCTGCAATGCTTTCTTCTTGAGCTTTTCTTAGCTCCTCTTCCTTGCGTTTGCGTTCTTCTTCTAACCTGCGAAGTTCTTCTTTTCGTTTCCTCTCTTGCTCAACCTCATAAGCTAAAATTTGGTCACGCAGAGCTTTTGTTGCTTCGTTCAAACCTTCAGTAAGTTCTTTAGCAACCTTATCAATGTTTTGTTTTGCTTCAAAGAAAGGTTTAGTAATTTCCTTTCGATGGTCTTCGATTGCTGTGGTAATTTTCTTTGCTTTAATAGCAAGCTCTTTACCAGTGTTCAAGGAGTGCTCGTCGATAATGACGAGCCCCTTGCATTGTTGAGCAACCTCAGTAATCTTTGATTTGAGAGCTGCGAATGTTTGAATAGAGGATGATACCTCTTGCTGGATGATACTAAAATTTGTCATTTTAAACCTTTAAGATAAAATTTGGTTAATATTTGATAGTAGATCTTCATTCTCATGGACTTTGTAGCCATTTGTCTTGCCCGTTTTGCCATTTTGCTTTGGCTTCTCGGTAATATCTTGTTTGACAACTTTGTTGCTAAATAGTCTTGTCAACTTCGATTCAAGGTCTTCAACATAAACTTTCAAAGTTTCATTGATAGGATTCTGTATGTTGATGATACCTTCGATTGTGTGATGTTTGCGAGATTTCTTGTCCTCTTCCTCAATCATAAACAAAGCATAGTAGTATTTAATTTTATGCTTTTCAATTGAGTCGGTTTGGTCTTTAAGGTGATAGGCAGGCTCGTCAATCCAATCTTTAGGTGACCAATTGTAGATTTTATCTATTTGAATTTCTGGAAAGTTATCTTCCCAGAGCAGTTTATACATGTGACCTTGAGCTTCGTTGATAGGATAGAAGCCGTGCCTTCCTGACTTCCAGTCGATTATTGCAGTAATTGTTCGTCTGCGGTCCTCGACAATTTCTCCGTCTTCGTATTTCACGTCAGCCTTTAGAATATTACCATTTACACCACTTCCAATTTTCATTCGGACTACTAAATCGATAGCACCACCGATTTGATGTTTGTGGGATACTAAAGGAATCTCGATTGCAATTGTCTCAATATCGAAGTCATTGATGAATTTACGAAGGGCGACAATATCGTCCTTTATCCTATATTCCCAGTGGTCGATATCAAAAGCTATGTTGTTAGCAGTAGCAAATGTTCTAATCATTGTAGGTAATTTTGCCAAGTCGAAGCTTTTGTACATTAAAAGTTCAGCAAAGCAATGATGCATGAAGGTTCCGTACAGACTTAACTCTTGCATCATTTGTTTAGCTTTTTGATATCCAAAATCAGCATACCATTTAATGAGGTATTCAGAAGTTGGCATTACTGCGTTTAAAATTGAGGTGACCGATGGATAGATTTTAATTTGCTCATTGTAGGTTGTGTAATAGAAGCGATAGCGTTCATCGATACGATACACAGGATTGGCAGGGATTAATTCCTGTCTTAAGAACCGAGCATCAAGTTGTTTTGTCATTTCAAAATCTCCCTAATTTGTTGTTTAATTGAATTAATTTTCTTTTGAATAATATTGATAGTTTCTTGTTTAGGCGTGCTGTTGATGGACTCGATAATATCTATCAAGTTATTATCAGCGAGTTCTCGTTCAAGAGCAGGTGCCAGGATGCCGTTCTCTTGAATATCAATGAGAATTTGATTAAGTATTCTTATCTTTGTGGATAAATTTTCTAGTTTTTCGTAGTTTGTTATTTCCATTTTTTTTTGTAATTTTGTAATGAAGTTATGAAGTTTTGAAAATATCCATTTTTTTCAAAATTTTCTCTGGCCTCCCCGATCTTTTAAGTGATGCGGGGAGGTTTTTTTCTTCATCTACTTTAATGTATAAATATTTTCCTTTTTTCTCTCCCTTCAATCTACCATCATTCACCCATTTTCGGATAGTTGATGGTGGGACCTTGTAGTGTGCGGATGCTTCTTTGACCGTCATCACATTCTTTACAGGTGTTGTTACTGCAACTCCTTTCAGAACTTCCTTCATTGTTTGTCTTACTACACGCTCGATAATCATTTCAAGCGAGTATTTATCGATAACCACTGTTTCAATTTGTAAATCTTTCATTGATTTTCTCTGCGATTTTGTTTGGCAACAGTTGTACACATTCCCTATAGGCGAGGGTTGCTGGGAATGAAATAATTATTGTTCTGTTAATTCCTCTAGTTAGTTTAACATAGAATAACCTTACTTTTAGAAAAGTATCGTTAAAGTAGTAATCATCGAGGATTTGAAATCTTATCATAATTCCTCCGGTAGTCCGTTAAGTTGGTCTTCGATATCTGCAGGAATGGGATTGAATGAACGCGCTTTAACATATTTGTTAATGGCTCTTTTGATTTGTTTCTTTTTTTTCATTTCAAATTCTGTAGCTAACGCAATAATGTCAGGGTTACCTCTACCAGCTCGTGCCCAAGCCGCATTAAACGATATATTTAATTGTTTTGCTGCGTAAGCTATCGCACCTCTCATAAATTTTATTTTCATTATTTACCTAATATTTTATTAAACATATTATTTTTGTAAATTCTCTATTAACAATCATTAGCAAATAAATTGCGGGAGCAGTTAGCATTCAATTAGCAAGTAGTTAAAATTCAGTTGTTATAGCAGTCTTTGTAATTGTCCGTATATAGCTAATGAGCAGTTAACAAGGTATTTTAAAGAACAAAGAAATTAGTTTTGCAATAATTACTAATGCAAAGTTAAGAAAAATAATCTTGACGTGCAAGAAAAATATTACTGAAATTTAAAAAAAATCGACTTTTATGAATTTATGTTAATAAATCAAGAAAAAATATGGAACCGTCAGAGAGATTACAGGAAATTTTAAAAAAGAATAATTGGAGTTTTTCAAAATTTGCAGAACTTACAGGTCTTGATAGTCTTAAAGGGCAAAGAGATAAATATGTTGGTAAAGCGAAAGATGGTAAAAATAAGTCTATTATTAAAATGGAAAAAAAAACAAATTTTGAAAAAATAGGTATTAATTATAATTGGTATCTTACAGGGGTGGGAGAAATGTCCCTTACATCACAAGTAGAAGACGGAGTCGGCGTCCCCTATTACAGTATAGACGTAACAGCATCGATAAAAACAAGCTTTAACGATATTGTTGAGCATCCAGAGTACTTTATAAATTTTAAGCCATTCAACGATTGCACTGCCTACTTAATGGTCTTTGGCGATTCGATGTATCCTATGTTTTCGAGCGGTGATATAATTGCAGTAAAACATATAATCAACAAGGAAATTATACTTTGGGGTGAACCGCATCTTGTTATCACAAACGCCGAAGCCAATGATATGCGGACAGTTAAGCTCGTTTTCCAACATAGCGACCCTGCAAAGATAATATTACGGGCTTCTAATCCAAATTATAGCGGTGATACCGTTATTAGCAAGGACGATATTATTAATATATTCATAGTAAAAGGTAAAATCACAAGAAGACAATCATAAATTGGAGATATTATGGAACTATTTATTTTGGCACTGTTGATATTTTTCGCCTACCTTATTGCAAAATCTTCGAGTAAAAAAAAGTTACTAAAACAATTTAACAATCCGACCAAAGATGGATTGCAGAAATTAACGCAAAGACAGATTCATCAATTATCCAAGTTCCTAACCATTGAACAGCTAAATATTAAAACATTAATTTATCAAGCGATTGAAAGCATGTCAATAATGGATAGTTCACCGAATTTGGATACAGTTACAGGTAGGTACGAATTTATCTTCAACAATACTTTTAAAGAGTTGGTCATAGTACAGCATTGGAAGGAATATATTTCATTAGTTCAATTGGCATTGGATGAATACCGTGAAACCTATTATAATTCAATTATTAATCAAGAATGGATCGGTTTCTTAACAAATCCAACGAGAGCGAACCTAGACAAGTTTTACGGTAAATGTATTATCCAAACATTCGAACGGATTAGAATGAAGCAAATATCCGAGATTGCAAAATTACAAAGAGAAGAAGCTAAGATTAAAAGAAGAAATAAAATTGAGGATACTAGGCAAGCTGCAATTATGATGATAACAAACTTGCAAATAGATGAAAATGAGAAAATAAATTTGCTGAACGCTATGCCATAATAACAAAAAACAGCTGTAAACGCTGATTTTTCAATTTTGCTCCCTCATTCATATGGGGTATTCACTCATTCAGAATAGGTGTTCACTCAATGAGAAGGGGTTTTGGTCATATTGGCTTGAATATTTATCAATCCATAGCTATTACTAACAAGTTCCTTGATTTCATTCTTATCAACATTGGTTATCGTTTTATTTTTAGATATCGTAAAATTTATAATTCTGTATCTTTTCATAAATCATCTATTTAAATTATTAATTAAACTCTTCTCCCACTTCTCTCCGTTCCATCTAAAAAATATCTTCGGTTTGTACTCAGCATCATCCTGATACACTCTCCCCTCAATATCATAAATATAGTGCGAACCATCTAATTCATCATTATTATCCTTTACACTAGTTATTTTCGATATGATTTTATATCCTGTGCTTTGCTCAATCCTCTCTACAGTTGTTACATATTTCTCCCACTTATCTGTTCTCACCCCTTTAATATTTGGCATCATTACAGCAATGGTGTCTATTGGAACAACACTACCACGATTACACATTAGTACTATTTTGAAGCAACTATCCGGTACTGCTACTTTACCTTCTCCTTTTACAGTTGAGTCGGTATGGAACACACCACCAGCATAAACATATAAATCCCAATTAAACTTCTTACAAAGGTCTTCGCAGTGATACTCTAAATTAAGCCATACGCCTTGATTTAAGTCAGGAGTTTGAGGTATAATGTTAGTCAAGAGAAAGGTTGACTTATTATCTTCAACCGTCTTTGTTCTTTCTTCAGAGCGAACCATATGACCACGGTCATATCCTCCATTCGTATAGTCGCTATGCTTAATACGATACATCCCTTCTGGCAAGGTTGTATCAGTAATGAAGCTGCCATCATATCGAGGAACATCGCCGTACCAATCTTTATTTAACTGCCAAGCTACCCAGTTTGCAACTCCTTTATTCCCATTGTAACTCAACACATATTGAGGTCTAACGATAATATAGTCATCCGTTGTGTCGTGGTCGAATGGAACGCCCAAGGTTGTATGAACGGATTGCACCCAGGTGTATTGGTCCTGTGCGTATAAGGATGTGGATATTAAAAGTAATATTAGAATTATTTTCATGTTTTCTCCCATTTATTGATAAATTCTTTGGCAACTTGTTGGTCGGTGAATTTTATATATTTCTTGAAGGTATTATAATTCTTATGACCAGTTATTTTCATAATTACCTGTGCTTGTATACCTTTTGTTAATCCTAATGTAATAAAGGTTCTTCTTGCTGAGTGAAAACTTATAAGTTGCCATTTAGGAATTGATGTAGTTGTTGAATTTCCTCCGCAGTACTTTGTGGATTTTATTTTTTTATTGATTCCCGCATCTCTGCTTATATCTTTGAGATATTCATTTGTTTTTTGGTTTGAAATTAGTGGTAATTTATCTTCATTCTTATATTTTTTGATAATCTCTTTAGCTTTAGTTAAAAGTGGAACATAGATGATATCATGAGTTTTGATTACTCTCAAATGCCAAAAGTCTCCTTTAATATCTTGTGAGAATTTTAATGATGAGATATCGCTATATCTGGCACCTGTATAGCATGCAAACACAAAAGCATCTCTTGCGTTTTCTTTAACTCCAGTCAACTCGAGATTAATAAGTGATTCAAGTTCATCCTCTGAAAGTGCAACAAGGTCGGCTTCATATGATTTTGGCTTGACTACTTTTTCAAAGAAAGACAAGTCGATTTTCCCAACATTTCTTGTATATGTAACTAATAATGCATGTAATCTTCTTAATTTACCATCAATAGTATTGTTTGTATTATTTTTCTCAATCATATAGTTAACGTAGGAATTTAATTCATTTACTCCAAAACTATCAATTTTTAAGTTAATAATAGGTAAAGTTTCGATTTCCTTAATTAACCAGGTATAGGTTTCATATCGGCTTTTACTTATAAGAGGTCTCTTATGTTCTAATGCAATTTTCAAAACATTGCTTAAAGTGTTAGCGTCCGTAGTGTTCATTTTATTATAAAACTCTTTCACAGCAAGGATAAAAGAATACCCTGGTGATTCAAGTTGCTTTTTCCTCACATATTGAATTAAATTTTGTAAATTAGTATTTATTTCAAACCAGAGAGGATGATTTTTGAGGACACTTTGTTTTGTTTTGTTCCAAAGTTTAGGATCGAGTCTAATTGGAGTTCGAACTTTAAATTTGCCTTGTTTCACATACAGCAATTTTTCGCCATTTTTATTTGTATAGGCATCAAGAAAGAAGATTATATTTTTCATTATCCAAAATTCGACCCTAAATTGACTTCAAAAATACAATATTAACGTGAGATAACAAAACAAAAAATAACTTGAATTAGAGAATATATCAAATAACGTTGCATTAACGTTGCACTAACATAATATATAAATATCGCCCTCTCGGGGCAGCAAAAGTAGATTTGTCTGAATTGTCGTATATCCTATTCTAATAATCACTTACAACAATTAATAAGCCTGATTTTTAACCCATCTTTTTTAGAATTCGACCCTAATCATTGAAAAATGAACGTAAAATGAATAAAAAAACGCCCCATTTTTGGAGCGTCTTGTATGCGGGTACATACTTAGGGAGAGGGAACGCAAGAACTTATTCTTTAATATACCAATCGTTGATATTATATTTCAATTTATTATCACTATATATTCCGATAGGTTGTGAAATGTTGTCAGTTGCAGTAGGAAACTCGTCGGTATAACCACCTGAGGCACCCAAGAAGACTATTGTGTCGTCGTCATAACTTAACTCTTTCTCAATAATACCTTTAGAGTTTACTTCGATAAGTTCATCTTGAGAACCTGATGATATAGCTATATATTCAGCATGATGAGCATCATTGCTGGCTTTCTTTAAGTAACCATCAACATCTAAGTAAAGCAAGTCTCCAATGTTAATTGTTGTTGATGCAAAGTACATCTCCCGATTTGTAGATGGTTCTTTGTATATTGAGAAAGACGTACTAATACTTCTCCTACGAAGATGAGGTGGTAACTTCGCTTCGTCTACTGTATTTGCTTTAATTGGAGAGTTCTTTGGCATTACTCGACCTTTGTCTTAACGATGTCTAATGTAATATTTTTTTCTCCATTCTCATAGTCATCCTCAACCATGGTCTTTATATTTATACGAACTGCATAATTCGACTTATGAAGAATAACAGGATAATTGATATTATAGAGATATATTTCCTTTTTCAACTTTAAAGTTTTCAGGGTCTCGATAATACTCATTCCGTCAGGAAATGAAATTGTCTCTAATTGAAGTTTGAGTTGTCTTCTCAGCATTGCTTTCTCAACTTGATATCCACCCGGTGTTTCCAGGGTTGTACTCTCATCATTGTAGGTAGGAGACGCTCCGTAAATATTTACTTTAAGCCACTCACTATTTGTAGCAGGATTAGCAGGAAGATTAGAGATTGCAAGCTCGCCATCACTATCTAATTGATGCCTTGTATTTGTTCCGTATAATGCAATAATCCACATATTATATTTTCAACCTAATAAATTTTGCTTTAACAATTTCTGAAATGAAGTCAATCTCGGCCTCTACAAGTTTCCAATTATTCGCCAAGTCTGATAGATATGAATTATTTGTATCGTAATTGGTAATATTGAACAAATTCTCTTGCATATTATCAAGTAACCAAGGATTGCCAACACCACCACCTGCTACGAACGACACATTGTTATTCAACTCTACTGTACACTCAAGAACATCGGTCCCACCTTTCAAGCATCTCAATGCAAATTTCGACAACAACTCAGGAATGCCTGACTCAACTTGCGTACCAAGTGCAGTAAGAATCGTGTTAGAGTAATTGCGAGGAATTAACGGTTTATTGATGATATGATAACTTGAAGGATTATTCGATTCATAATATTTTAATTCGAAAACAGCATACTCATGAGCACGAATTATTTGATCTACTGAACCATAAAGTTGGTCAATATAGTAGAGGTTCTTCAGCATAGTAGCATTGCCTTTCTTTGTCCTGTCGCCTTCCCTCTTTATATTTGTTAGGATATTGTTAAAGACAACAGGTATAGTCCAACTAGCCTCATTCCTACTTCCTTTTATAGTTGCTTCCCTTTTCTCTATATCCCCACCTGTGTCTTGGTCATCATGTTTTTCGTATAGAGAACAAGTAACTGCCTTGATTTTCTCTTCGTTTACAGAAAATGACACATCATAAATTTGATTAATATTTAGGTCGATTGTTTGAAAATACGATGGATTCATATCTAAACCAAGACTGCCGGATTTGACTTGACGGAGATTGAACTCAGCAAGTTCGTTATAGAAGTCAGCAACCGAATTTGGGTAGGTTTGTTGCAGTGATTGCTCTTCACCTTCGTGAAACAGACCACCAACAACTTCAGAGTCTAAGGTAATATATGCTAAAAGGTAGAGGTTAGTCATATCAATTTGTGTTCCTTCGCTTCCGTCAACATTACTTGTTTGCTTATATAATTTTGGTAGAGTTACACTAATAGAGTATGTTTCGTTAGAGTCCCTTACCAGTAGTCTCTTTATAATTGTCGCCTTTGAGTTTATCCAATTGATTAAATCGATAAATTTCACAAACTCAAATTGAGGAATAATAGACCCATTAACAGCATGATAATAAGTGTAAAAAGTAGATCCTATGATTGAATAGAGGTCAACAATCATTGGAAATGGAAGTTTAGTAAAGTCATTGTAACTTAATTGACTGAATGAAAGGGCTCTCACTACAGCAAAATTCAAGTCAATAGGCTGTATGCTTATCGTATGATCCTTGGGCTGATATTTGAACTTTCCGTCGGCATAATGGATATAAGACTTTTCTAATCGATAAGGAATAGGATTATTGGTATCATTGTTATTATACTTTATGTAAAGATGAAACACAACCCCTGCTTCGATGTTGCCTGATGTTGATGAGTAGGTAATCGCAGGTTGAGTTAGGGCTTTAGATAGCTCTGTCGGGATTTCAAGAAGATTAATATTTAAATCTAATAAAGGAACTTCCGGAGCACCAAAATAGTCTGGATATTTTGTACCTCCCATCTGGGGAAAAACTGTGTCGATAGGTAAGGAAACGATTGTAGGATTATTTATATCTAACCCTAATGGATACTCTTCAGGTGGAATTATGATATCAATTCGATAATCCCATCCAGTGCGAACGCCTCTCCATTCTACTCTATAGATATTATTGTTAGCAAATAGAGCCAATTATGATCTCCTTACACTCATCAAATCTTGTCTTTTAATTCGTTTAATTAACTCTGTATCATCAACTTCAACATTAAGGTCAACCGTAGTGTTTGACTTACGAGAGTAGTTACCTTTTTCTATGTTGGAGTTGATGTTGTCAAGCAATTCTAACTTATCCAATTTTGCATTTACCGTTTGCATTTCTTTTCGCAAATGAGCCATTTCGTTATTATTCAGTTTCCTTTCCTCAATGATTAAATTCAACACTGGAACAAAGCTCAAGAAGTCCTTTGCAGATGCAATCTCCATATATGCTTGTTTAAGTGCCTGTGGTTCTTTTTCTTTGTAATAATTGAGTAGGTTTTTGTCGTTATTTAAAAGATATTGTAATTCCTTGATATTTTTTCTTGTTGCGAATGCGGGTATAACACTTTCACCACGAGATAATTTTGCAGGTATGCTATCACTTGTATTTGTACCTGGTCCTTGCAAGTTGACAACACCTTTGTAGAACTTTGCTCGGCTTGCAGCAGATTCTGCTGCGGACAAAGCTGCATAAAGTAAACCTGACATAATACCTGCAGTAATTATTCCAAGGACACCGTTTCTAGCAAGTTCTTGTCCTAGAATTGATGCTAACATTATTGGTATCATTGCTTTTAATCCAGCAAGTGCGCTCATCACAAGGGCTTTTTGAAAACTTTTGCCATCTGCGATCATTTGTGAAAAAGTGGCACCAATTATCATTCCTGTTTGTGCATATGCTTCTCTTAATATTGCTTGCTGTTTCATATCAGCTTCAGTTTTTTGCTTATTCAACTCAGTTAATTTTGCATAAATCTGTATCTGTTGCTCCATTGTTTTGACCGAGTTGTCAGATTTAATCTTTTTTTCTTCTTCTTCAATTCCTTTAATAGCATTAGAGTAGCTATTATATTCTTTGAAGCTATTTTGCATCGCTGTCCTTGTAGTTTCTATAGTTTGTTTTAATGCATCCTTCAAAGCATTATTTATTGCAGTTATAATCTCGTGATTAGTATTAATGACTTGTTCTTTTCGTTGCTTATCAAGTTCGTTAAGTTGATTAGTAAATTCCGTGTATGCTAAGGTTTGTTTTTTTAAACTATTAACTAATGACGCTTGTTGCTCTTTAAATTTATTGTCAGTATCTTTCAAATTCTTGTCGTCAATCTCAATTTTAATATCAGAAAATGCCTTTGAGAAATTGTCGGCAAAGGTCGTTAAACCTTGATAGTATGGACTTGCTTTCTTCAACTGATTAATCTCAATCTCGGATTTTTTCTCTTGAAACCCGACCCATGCCTTTAATTGCTCAGAAATTAGACCTTGACTTTTGCTCATCTTTTCACGGTATTCTTTCTCAGCAGTGAATTTTGCATATTCATACTCTTGTGCATAAGAGTCCTTCATCAGTTTGATTTGCCATTCACGATATTCTAACTCATTACTTTCATTCAAAGCTACTAACTGAGCATTCGAAGATTTTTGCAATAATACTATTTGCTTATTATTTGATTTTTGAACACGAATAAAATCATTCAGGCTATCCTGGGCTTGCTTCAATTGCTTTTCTGTTTGTTCAATATTGGTCTTACTTAAGTTCGGACCTATGATTAATTGATTTTTAGAATTTTCTCTAAGCTGCTTCAATGAGGTTTCATATTGAACAACAGTCTGAGTGAGCTCTTTATACGCATCCATTTGCTGAATAATGCCAGCAATTTGTTGTTCGGTTTCTTTCTGTATCAAGCTCGATTCAATCTCCTGCAGTTCCTTAATAGTATTCAGCTCGATTGAAGCTCCAGTTTTGAGATAATTTGTAATTGCATCCTTTCTTTGTTTTAATGCATCTATCTCGATTTTAGTTAAGTCCGTAATTGCTTTTATCCGCTTATCTGCCATCTTAGAGTAGAGTTTCTTTAGATCTGCTTCATATTCATCACTTTCAAGCTTCATCAACTCTTTTGTATATGCAAGAGACTTTCGCAGTCCATCTTTTTCTTTTTGGGATTTTGTATTCTGAAGCTTCTGTTCGTATATTTGTATATCTTTTTCATATTCTCGAAGTTTAGCAGAGTTCTTATCTTTTAGAGCTTGCAATTCAACTAATAACTCATCATTCATATTCTTTCGAATCACGTCTGCTTTCCTTTTCTCAACCTCAAGTTGCAACTTCATCCAGTCGTTAAAGTCCTTGTCGGATGCAGACTTCTCTGGAGTTATACCTTCTTTAATTTTAAGTTTTGAGACTATATCACTTAACTCTTTGTTTTGATCTTGTGTTATCTTTTGATTTCGTTTTGCAACATCCAGAGAACTCATCATTGCTTTTCTTTGGTCTCTACGTTGCCTTTCCGATAAATTTGACCATTCCTCACTGAGTTTAGTCACAGCTTCCTTTAATCTGGTATATTCATCAACGGCATCGCCTGCGTTTTCCTTTGTTTTTTTCTCTTTCTCCAGTCTCTCTGCTAAGAGTTTATCATATTCTTTTGCATTTTGGAGGTCTTTATCAGAAACAGCAAGAGGGGGTTTCTTTTGCTCAGCACCACCAATTTTCCGTAAATAATTCCAACCCTTTTCTGCCCAATTTATTACTTCTTTAATGCTGTTCCATACGCCATCAATCACAGATTTAATATTTTTCATAACTGTACCTAATACAGGTACCTTTTCTGCTAATTTGCCAAACCACGATGAAACATTAGAAACCGCTAACTAGATGGTTCCATATTTCAATGACTTGATTCTTGATAAAATTATACAAACTGTTTAATACATACCACAAACCATTTATGACTCCTTTAATTATCTCCCATACTCCATTTGCTGTAAACTTGGCTATCTCCCATGCAAACTCGCCAATAATTATCACCAACCCTTTAAATGCTTGCCATACAGGCTGAACATACTCAGTAAGCTTGATAAATATTCCAAAAAAAGGATTCATTATTGATATAATTGAATTCCAGGTCGATTCCAAATCAGCAAGAAAGCCTGCACTTTCTTTCTTTACTTTCGGTAAGTAATCCTCTAATTTACCTCTTTTAAGTTTCACCATCTCCATTGCTTTTTGTACTGCTTCCCCTTGCTTATCTCCCATATCCTTAATGGAGTTCACCATTTGCAATTTTGTCTCCTCAGGTACGCTTTTAAAGGCAGGGTCTGTCCAAATTGCTGATTGGAAGTTTACAACTGCTGATTTGATGTCCTCATCTGTAGATGACTTATAAATAGCTTGTTTATAACCATCCATTGCGTCAATTATTTGCTTTTCTGCAATAGAGGATCCAGACATCCACTCAAACGCT
>CAYOPF010000017.1:0-31342 GCA_964405755.1 uncultured Chloroherpeton sp. | reverse complement strand
ATTTTGTTGCCACTGGTGAGCAGATAAGCAGGCAAACTTGCCCATTCTTCTGAGGGTAAGGCATATTATGCATTCGATACTTCGGAGGAATTGGAAGAGATGAGAGCAAGGATTCAGGCTTCGGGAGGTTTTTATAAGTATGACAGGATGGCTATGCGTAATCAGTTTACCATAAGCGATGAAGATGCCAAACAACTTATCCAAGACGGGACTCCCTATGTTGTTCGTTTAAAAGTACCTCACGAGCAAGATGTTGTTTTTCAGGATATAATTCGAGGTACCGTCGTAGTAAAAGGTAACGAAGTGGACGACCAAATACTGCTTAAATCGGATGGATTTCCAACTTACCATTTGGCAAATGTAGTGGATGACCACTTGATGCAGATATCCCATGTAATTCGTGGTGAGGAATGGTTGCCCTCCACTCCCAAGCACGTTCTACTTTATCAGGCATTTGGTTGGGAATGCCCTGTTTTTGCCCATTTACCATTATTGTTGAATAAAGATAAATCGAAATTAAGCAAAAGACAAGGCGATGTTGCAGTCGAGGATTATGTAGCTAAGGGTTATTTTAAAGAGGCATTTGTTAATTTTATTGCACTTTTGGGTTGGAATCCTACTGCCGATAGAGAAATCTATTCGTTGGATGAATTAATTGAATACTTTAATTTAGAGAAAGTGAACAAATCGGGTGCGATTTTCGATATAAATAAATTGAACTGGATGAATGCACAGTACTTACGAGCCAAGTCAATAGAGAAACTTACGGAACACTTGGTGCCTTACTTGGAATCAATTAATTTTAATTATAAAGATAAAGATTATTTAGCAAAAGTAATTGAATTATTTAAGGAAAGAATAGAAAATCTATATGAACTTCCCGAATCTGTCCCTTATATGTTTAGTAAACCTACGAATTTCGACGAGGATTTTATTAAAAAGCATTGGAAGGAACACACAAATGATTTGGTAATCGAATATATTGACAAAATCCGGAACCTTGAGGAATGGACATATCAATCATCCCACGACTTTACAATTCAATGGATAGAGCAAAAAGGTATGAAATTACGGGATATTGTTCATCCATTAAGAATTGCAGTGACGGGAAAATCAGGCGGTGCTGGCTTATTCGAAACATTGGCATTACTGGACAAACAAGATGTGATTGAAAGACTCGAATACTTTATGAAAACTATTTTACCAAAATAGTAATGAAAAAGGGAATAAAGAAATATATCATATAAGCTTAATTGGCTTGGCTGCATTTCTATGCCGAAAAAGAGAAGAATCATATAACATGAAAACATTATTGTCAAAGAATATATCCTTATAAAAATTATTGAAAATAAACACATAGAATTTTAGTTTAAACTAAATTGTTGTATTCATTGGGTGATGTATAGAAAAAATCATTAGCTAAAAATATCGAGATAAATGAATTTATAACTTATTGATAATAATACCTTTACGAATAACATATACCTAAAAATATCGAAATATTTGATTTTCATCAAAATAATTGGTGTCACGTATTATTTTTTTTAATTTGTAAATAATATTTTTTACAAAATGGAAAATTGTATGAAAAAAATAGTTCTATTAATAGTATTATCAATTTTTCAAAATAATTATTTATTTTCAGATAATTGGGAACCCTTTCCACTGAATCAAACTTCTTACTATAAAATAACTGATATAAAAAAATCTTATACACAAAATTATGAGAGTAAAGATTTGTTAGGTGCGATTACAACAATAAAATTTGATTCAGTAAAAATTCAGAATTCAAACATTATAAAATATTTCTCAAAAGCAATAAAAAATAATGATTTATGTATTTTTAGTGTAAAAGATTCTTTATGGGATAAATTTGATTTGTTTGCAAATTTACAACCCGAATCATATCTTTTTATTGGTGATACGTTAATCTTTTTTATCAAAGACGAGAATGATATTCAAAACTATTGCCTAAGGTTACCATTATCATTAAATCAAGGTACCACCTATCTCCAGTCAAATTATGACAAATTTTATAATTATACAATGAAAATTGAAACTAAGTTGATTTCAAACTTAGAAAAATCAATTTTTGGCATCATTGACTCAGTAATAACTTTTCAAATTCAAAGAAGTAGATTACCTGAAAAAGATGATGGAACATATATAGTAGAGTTAAGTAAAAAATTTGGACTCATTAAATTTATTCCATTAGATATATTATTATCTTGGTCATTGTCCTCTAAAATTAAACAATTAGAATTAGTTTCAGTCGATATAAACCAAGAGCATTATGGCGAAACCTATGAATTTCGATATCGAAAAAGAGGAAATTTAGAAAAACCTGGTGATATTAAGATTTTTAAGCGTATCTGGGGTGATAGCGATTGGAAATTTGTTTTTATAAGGGATTCTATAATAGGAGTTGACAATTCCGATGATTTTGTTTTTGTAGTATATAACCGTCAAACAATTTCATCCAATCAAGGAATAATTCCAAATATTAACAAAAATGATACATATGCATATTTAAAAAAGGACAGTATAATTTATCAAGGATTTAATGCAATGGTAGATGTTCTCAAAAAGGGTGAAACTTTTATTCCGAGTACGAAATTTTTTGATAGAGTTCCTAACGATGTAACCCAGCAAAAAGACGATTCGTTAGAAGTAATTGCTACTCCATTATTATTGAAATTTATTGATAAATGCGGTCAGAAAGATCTACAAATTTATTATATTTATCAAGCAACTTTAGATAGAGACAATTGTGTTCTTCCGTCAAAATATTTCTCTTACAGAATATTGGACTATAAAATGGATTTGTGGTGGGAATTTTTCGATGATGTCTTTGTGTCTGAAGGAAGTCGTTATATTGGTTTTAAAGACGGGGATTGTGTTTGGGGTGATTTAACTTGGCCTCCAAAGGGGCTATCTGTTTTTCAAGGACCGCAAGATAATTCAATTCCTTTTCCCAATCCAGCTCTTTCCACTGCTCGCATTTCGCTGCAACAAGAGGGAGAGATATCGATATCGTCCGTTGATATGCTTGGTCGTTCGTTTCCATTGTGGTTGGGCTTTGCCTCCACCGGGGAGATGGAATTGGATGTAAGCACGCTACCGCCAGGCCCGTACACATTGCTGATAAACTATGGAACGAAAGTAGAAGCAGTGAGGATGATTAAGGAATAGAATTAATTAAAACATCCGATCTCTTGAAGACATCGGATGTTTTGGTGTGTAGGTTGCTTAAATTGTATATTTTTTAAAAACTAATTTTATTTTAGTATTTGTTCGACTACCTGCTCCATCTGCATTCCACGCGAACCTTTTACCAAAATAGCGGTGTTGCTTATTAGAATTTTTTGTAAATAGTTAATCAATTCTTCTTTGTTCTCAAAATGGTTAATGTTTGAAGTATCGTCCATCAAAGCTAAAGCATATTTATAGTTATTGCCATAAACAAGAATTGAGTTTGCAATACTTTTTGCTTTTTTCAATATTTCTTTATGCTCATCAATTGAGCTATCGCCAAGCTCCAACATATCGCCCAAGACGGCGATTTTATTATCACTCTGCGTTAGCGACAGCGTTTCTAATGCTAAGGCTGCCGAACTAGGGTTTGCATTATATGTGTCGTTAAGGATAGTGATTCCATCTTTTTGTAATACAACCATCCTGCCATAAGATTGCCCGGCATCTGGTTCGTAACTTTCTAAGGATTTGATTATTTTTTCAATTGGAATTTTGTAGAACAATCCTATCGCAACTGCTGGTATTGCGTTGTAGGCAAAATTTAAACCCTTTGCTTTTAGATTAACATCAAAAGTTTCAACTTGATTATTCAGGGTTAATTTGCTGGTCAAATCTTTGTTAATTTCGATTTTGGCATTTAAGTTATATTCGTTGTTTGTGTTCTGACCATAGGTAAATACATTATCGAACAAAGAAAGATATTTTGCCAATCGTTCATCGTCCATATTGAGGAATGCAAAAGAATCGGACTTCTTTAAATAGGCAAACAACGAAGTCTCTTCGGATTCCACCCCATCCAAATCAATGAAACCTTCCAAATGTTCTTTGCCTATGTTGGTTATTACTCCGGCTGTTGGTGCTAAAATTTCGGAAAGTAAAAATATTTCGCCAGGTTCGTTTGTTCCTATTTCGATAACGGCAATATCATTAGTATCGTCCATTTGCAATAGCATCAGTGGAACCCCAATTTGATTATTGAAGTTTTTGTAAGTTCTCAGTACTTTTTTCTCGGACGAAAGAACGAGTGAAGTCAGTTCCTTTGTCGTAGTTTTGCCATTGGAACCAGCAACGGCAACTACATCTATATCAAACCTAGTTCGGTGGAAATTTGCTAACTTTCCCAGTGCTTTAGTTGTGTTTTTAACAGAAATAAAATTTACATCTTTAAATTCATTTTGGTTCTGTTCGAACCAGGATTGCTCAACTATAATACATGCAGCACCATTTTCTATTGCTTTACCAATAAAATTATGTGAATCATGTTGCTCACCTTTAATTGCGATAAAGAGTGAATTAGGTTTCATCGACCTAGTATCGGTTTCGACAGAATTGGATTCGAAATCATTATAAAAGTGGCAATTTATCTCACCAAAAATTGCGACAAGCTCGTTGGATGTAAATGATGCTGAATTGGTCATATTAATTTTGAAGTAGTTTTTTTATTAACTTAGATAGTACTTTAATGTCCTTTTTGCGTAAATAGTTGTTGTAATCGATCACTTTTTGCCTGAATCTTGCATCACCTTTGCTAAGCACCAAATTCTTCTGGCGCATTAGAATAAGTGATTTATTTACAATATTTTCCCGTTTCTGTTGCTGGGAATCAACAATTGATTTTCCTTGAAGGACATCGGTATATTTTACAATTTTTTTCAAATATCACACAATTAATTAAGTTAAGTATGTATATCCGTATAGTCCGGATTTATACAACATCAAAAATTGTTTACCTTCTTCTGGAGTAATTTTCCTTTGCTTCATAGCTGCGGAAACCCATTGTTCCATATCCTTGACTAATTTTTTAGGTTGATATTGGACATAATCAAGCACATCGGCTACTGTTTCGCCATCAATAATTTTTTGAATCTCGTAACCATCATCGGTAAGCACAATATGAGCAGCATTGGTATCGCCAAAAAGATTATGCAAATCGCCCAAAATTTCCTGATAAGCTCCAATTAGAAACACGCCAATATACAGCGGATTGTCGTCGTTTACTTCAGGCAAAGGCAAAAAGTGGTGGAAATTACCTTGCCAAATAAAGTTATCTATTTTGCCATCTGAATCGCATGTAATGTCGTGCAAGGAAACGTTCCGCTTTGGAGCTTCGTTCAACCTGTGGATTGGCATAATTGGGAAAATTTGGTCGATGGCCCACGAATCTGGAAGAGACTGAAATAATGAAAAATTGCAGAAGTATTTGTCGGAGAGCATCTTGGGTAATTGCTTTAACTCATCTGGGATATGTTTTAGGTTCTTGGTCAAATCATTCACTTCGCGAGCAACCGACCAGAATAAACTTTCGATGATTGCTCTTGTCTTCAAATCAATTAATCCCAAAGAAAACATATCTATTGTTTCTTCCCTTATTTGTTGGGCATCGTGCCAACTTTCGAGCATTTTTGTTGGTGTTATCGATTCAAGAATATTAAATAATTCCTGAGCATGTGGGTGGTCTTCTTCGGATATTTTATTTGAGTAACTCCAAGCTGGTTGTGAGGTTTTTTCCAATACATCAAACACCAAAACGGAATGATGTGCGGTTAGGGATCTACCTGATTCCGTAATAAGATTTGGATGAGGTAAATTGTGTTTGTCGGCTGCTTCCTGCAGTGCAAAAATGGCATCATTTAGGTATTCCTGCACCGAGTAATTAATGCTGTTGGGGTTTGTGGAGCGCGATCCGTCGTAATCCACTCCCAATCCTCCGCCAATATCCACAAACTGGATGTTGCAACCATTTTTGGCCAATTGGACATAGAATTGGGAAGCTTCACGAATTGCAGTCTTGATTTTCCTGATATTTGTTACCTGACTCCCGATGTGGAAGTGAACCAGTACAATGTTGTCCAAAAGCCCATTTTTACGAGAAAAATCGATAGCTTCTATCAATTCAACAGTGTTTAATCCAAATTTGCTGTAATCTCCTCCGGATTCTTCCCATTTTCCACTACCAGAGGTAGATAATTTAACCCTAATACCTATAGCAGGGTCTATTTTTAATTTTTTGCTAATTTTGGCAATTAGTTTCAATTCGTTTAATTTTTCGACAACTATTATAACATTTTTACCCATTTTATGGGCTAACAATGCCAATTCTAAAAATGTTTCATCTTTATATCCATTACACACAATCAAAGCATCGGGATTGGACGACAAAGCCAAGATAGCTTGCAATTCGGGCTTGGAGCCTGCTTCCAGTCCAATGTTGAATTTTGTGCCATATCGCAAAATTTCTTCTACAACTGGTCGGGACTGATTGACTTTTATAGGATAAATTGCATAATATTTTCCATTGAATTCGTATTCCTCGGCAGAGCGATTAAAGCTACGAACCAATGTTTCGATTCTATCGTCCAAAATATCGGGGAATCGCAACAAAACTGGCATCGATACATCCCGCAATGTTAGTTCGTCGATTATTTCTTTTAAATCTATTTTCTTCCCATTCTGACGAGGAGAAACATAAACTGAACCTTTGTCATTAATCCCAAAATAGGAGGCTCCCCAGCCAGAAATGTTGTATATTTCGTTCGAATCCTCAATAGACCATTTTCTCATTTGCTAATCACTTTTTAAGTTGAAAAATTTTATTTTAAAAAATTTTGAAAATAAATGTTAAATAACGAATTAATCAAACATAAATTTACTAATTTTGTATAAATTTTTGGTTTATTTTTATGGCTAGTAGAACATATAATCACGTCGTATTGGTTGGCAGATTAGGTGCCGACCCTCAACTTAGAAGCATTACTTCCGGAAAATCCGTTTGTAGCTTCAATTTAGCAACTAATAGAGTTGGAAAAGATAAAACTGAAATCACAGATTGGCATCGCATCGAAATGTGGGATAATTTGGCAGACATTGCCTCGAAATTCTTAAAAAAAGGTTCAAGCATCCTTGTGGAAGGTAGAGTACAAAACGAAAACTACGAAAAAAATGGTGTTAAGCAATACTCCTACAAAATTGTTGCTTCGAATTTTATGATGCTGGATGCCAAAAAAAGCGATGAAACAAGAAGTTTTCAGGTAAATGAATCAAAACAATATGAGCAAACTCCTAACGAAGACTTCGACAGCTACGACCAACCAGAAGATAAAGGGAGTTACGATACTCACGACATTGACAAAGAAGAAAAAGCCGACGACGTACCCTTTTAATAGCAAAATATGTATTTAGTATTATTCGATATCGATGGGACCATGGTCCACATTAAAAAAGGTATTTCTCAAAGTATATTTTCTAAAGTTTTAAAAGATACTTTGGGAATTCAGATGGACTCTCGCGTGCATATCGATTTTGCAGGTAGAACTGATTTTGGAATTATTACATCGATTTTCAAATCCCTGAACCTCGATCAGAATTTGTTTTTGGATAATAAAGAGATTATCTATAATAATATCAATTCGGAGTTCAAATCCCAATTGGTTCAATCCGATATCCAAGTTCTCGATGGAGTGGTGGAACTATTGGAAATTCTGCATAAGGACAGCAGATTTAAAATTGGACTTGTTACAGGCAATTTCCAATTAAATGCACACACAAAACTAAAATTAGCCAACCTTCTGCATTATTTCGATTTTGGCGCCTATGGAGACAATTTTCCAAATCGATTGGATTTGCCAAAGACTGCACTCAAAAACGCAAAAGAATTGTTTCCCGAAGTATCCCCCAAGAAATCAATCGTAGTTGGCGATACCCATCGCGATATTCAATCAGCTCAGCATAATAAAATGAAATCCATGGCTGTCGCTACAGGCAACACTCCATATTACGAATTGCTTAAGTTCGAACCCGATTTAATTTTCTCTTCACTCGAGGAATACATCGATGTTTATAAATCAATTTTAAAAATTTTCGAAATTAATGAATAAAAAACTGATAATTGCAATAGATGGTTTTGCTGGATCGGGCAAATCCACGACGGCTCGTTTAGTTGCCAAGGAATTGGATTATATTTATATCGATACAGGAGCAATGTATCGCGCTGTTACTTTAAAGTGGCTACGAACTGGAAGCGAACTATCCGAAGCAAACATCTGTCCGCTTATGGAGGATATTAGTTTGGAATTACTTCAAGGGAGCGAACGGCAAATCGTCCTGATGAATGGTGAAGATGTGAGTATGCAAATTCGAACTACAGAAGTTTCGTCCTATGTGAGCCCAGTTAGTGCATCAAGGTGCGTTCGCGAGAAAATGGTCGAACAACAAAGGTTGCTGGGCCGTAATGGCGGTGTTGTGATGGATGGACGCGATATTGGAACCCATGTGTTTCCCAATGCCGAATTAAAAATATTTTTGAATGCATCGGTCGAAGAGCGTGCCAAAAGAAGACAGAGTGAATTATCGGAAAAGAACATTATCGAATCCTTCGATAACCTAGTCCAAAATATTAAAGATAGGGATCATTACGATAGTAATCGGGAAATAAGTCCACTCCGAAAAGCCGAAGATGCCATCGAAATCGATACTACTAACATTACAATCGAGCAACAGTGCAACCTAATCATTGATTATGCAAAAAAGATACTATCCAAATAAAAAAACTTCAGAAGTAATAAAACTTCTGAAGTTTTGGTTCATGTTAATATTATATACTAAGTAAAACTGCTATTATTTAATTTAAAACAATTTTGCCTTTGGATAACACCTTATTTTCCGAGCTTATTCTGATTAAGTATGTACCTGCTGGTAAGTTGTTTAGTTCAGATTGATAGGTATTTACAAAATTCTGATTTACAACCTTGTTTCCGTTGATATCGAATAATTCCAAATTCAATTTATCATATTTTACCGAAGAAACAGAGATATTTCTATTTACGAAAGTAAAATCGATATCGGGATTGCTAAAAACTTCATAAACAGATTTCCCGTCAATAAATTTATACTTTGCATCGATTTCGACCTTATCGTTGGGATTCATTTCATTTGAAAATATGTAGATAATGTTTCCTTCTCCTACCGATGGATCACTCATTTTATAAAATGAGTAATAGTGGGCATAGAAGAAGTTTTCTGGAATGGATTCGTTAGGGTTGAGCTTATAACTACCACTTGCAACCCAATCTTCTGTTGTAGGTGGTGAGCATAAACCATCCCAGCAAATGTCATAGGAATGACCATAAGTCATAGAGACAACTTTCGAACTAAGTTTAACGTTAACTGGCATCGAACCAATATTTTTGATAGAAGTGGAGAAGTATATATCCCAATGTTCTTCAATATCTACTGTTTCGTCGATTACTTTATCGCCCAGGACTTCAAAAGATTGGGAGAATAAATTGAATGGTATTAAAATAATAAATACGATAAAAATTCTATATAACTTGTTCATTTGAACCTCAAAATTATTAATTTGCAAAATTAAGAAAACAAAAATATGAAAAAAATACTTATTTCAATCATAGGTCTACTGATAATATTAACAGTACCTTCACAAAGTCAAAGTTTAAAGACCTTGCCAAAAGTTAATGTTAAGGATTTAAAAGGTAATACATTGGATTTTTCGACAATCAGAAACGACGAAAAACCAATTATTGTCGATTTCTGGGCTACCTGGTGCGTTCCGTGTATCAGAGAGTTGAACAATATCCATAAAGTTTACGAGCAATGGCAGAAGGAAACAGGAGTTAAATTTATCGCAGTATCGATCGATGATGCAAGGACAACCAAGAAAGTTGCACCATTTGTTGCTGGGCGGGGATGGAAATTCGATTTCTATCTGGACGAAAATAGCGACCTGAAAAGAGCTATGGGAGTAACAAACCCACCTCATACATTTGTGGTAAACTCTCGTGGCGAAATTATCTGGGAACATGCCGGTTATGCCGAAGGTGGCGAAGAGGAAATTATTAAAAAAGTACGCGAATTAATCGAATCCGAGAAAAAATAGTTATTTCAAGTATTTTTTAGGATATTCATAAAATCTGATTTTGCCGATTGTGTGCGAAAAATCAGACCATTTTTCAATGTCGAAATCAATACCAATTATCCCACAAGTAGGAATGTTGTCGAAGTAAGTACCGGTATAGGCATTGCTAAATGCAGTAATATCGGGGTTGTGGCCAATAATTACGAGATTGTTGACAGTGTCAGGTGAATTTTGGATTAATTTTATTAAATATCTGATACCATTTTCATAAATGCCGTGATCATAAATTAGTTTTTCTTGTGGGAAATTATAACTTTCTATAAAATAGCGAGATGTTTCGATTGCTCTCTCAGCCTTGGAGCAGTAAATCACATCCGGATTGGGTAACATCTTGGGCAAAAAGCTACTCATAAATTCAGCATCTCTTCTTCCGCGGGCGTTTAATTTTCGCTCGAAATCGGATAAATTTGCATTATCCCAACTCGATTTGGCATGCCTTATTAATGTAACTAATTTCATTTCGACTTAGATTTATTAAACAATTCTTGTTCTGCCAAAAAAGCATTTTGTATCTTTCTTGCATTCGTTGTATCTTTAATTTTCAAATATGAATTAGTCATAATATCCGAAACTTTCCTGCTAAATTCCAGACTTTCCTCTTCGTTGCTTATCTGAAGCCAAATTCTTTGTTCATAATAAGGTTTTAATTTGTTAATTGCAAGTCTTGGATTTTTAATTGTATCCTTTGCTGAATCAAAAATTATATTGTTGAGTTTATTCGAGAGGTATTCTTGGAAATTTTTCGGACTAAATGCAGTTGTATCTTGCTTGGCAATACTTTCCAATTTTAATTGGTCTCTTAAACTTGCAATTACCTCTGGATTGGAAAAATCGAACACTTTATAACCAGTTTGAACCCCTGGTTTAATTTTGATACTTATGTTGTCAGGATTTTTATGAATTCCCTTTTCTTCAATTGTATCAAAAATATTAGAAACAATATCGTAATTCATATTTGTTCTTACTAAAGCTAAAATTCCATTAATGAACACAGGCTTCAAGGACCCATTAGTCAAGTCAAAATGCCTCAGAATTAATTGTCGAACAAACTGAGCCTGGTTATACACCCTTTGATAATCGCCTATTGCAAAGCTTTTGCGACTTCTTAGCACTTGCAGCGTTTGGGTGGAATTATAACCAAATAATCTAAGCATGCCCATTGCTTGCGAGAACCCAAATTCAACATAATACTTTATTGAGCCCAATCCTGCAATTTCGGCGATTTTTTCGAGGTAAGCTTCGCGACCTGCTCCCATATAATAAACCGTAAGTTTGTTTAAATTGGTAGTATCGTCGTAGCCACAGTCCACATAAGTATCGCGAGGTATGGAGATTATTTGAATTTTTCCAGCATCTGGAATTATGGAAATTATATGATTGGCGTCGGCATGGCCTCGAGGAGCACCCATTCTGCCATCAACACCGATTAACGCAATGTTTATGCGATTATAACAAGCAAATTCATCCCTCGAAGAACCAGCTCGCATATCTTCGCCATTGATAATCAAACTGTCGCCATCCAAAACACTTGTTGTGTCCAGTTCAAACACAGATTTTAAAAAAGCTGTATCGAGCTTGTCAATGTCGGAACTATCATTGTTTGTTTTATTGTTTGACGAAGGGTTTGCTTCGGTCTTAGGAGTTTGCAACAAAAAGTATCCGAATACAATTAATGCCGTAAATCCTAAAGAAATAAATATATATTTTGGATTTTTCACTTGAATAATTTATATAGAAAACAAATTTAAACAAAATATTAACACAAAATTAATATTTTTGAAAAAAATAAATCTTAACAATGGAATATATTAAAAGTCAAATACTCGAAAACACTCTCGAAATCCGCTTTTTTAACGATAAAGCTAATTCTTTTACTTCCAGTATGCTTAATGATTTGCATTCAATTTTGGTTAGTGCGAAAAATGATAATAATGTCAAATCAATTTTGTTTCTTAGTGATAACCCAAAACTCTTTTCTGCTGGTGCATCTTTCGATGAAATGTTATCAATAGAAGATTCTGATTCAGCAATTAAGTTTTTTTCGGGTTTTGCAAAAGTAATTAAGGAAATGGTTAACTCCAACAAGCTCATTATTACAGTGGTGGAAGGAAAAGCAATCGGAGGATCTGTTGGATTGGTATCAGCTTCGGATTATGTTGTTGCTTCACCGAAAGCTGAATTCAGATTGAGCGAGTACTCAGTGGGAATAGGTCCCTTTGTTATCGCACCTGTTATCGAAAAGAAAATTGGGAAGTCTCCACTAATGGAAATGACAATCGATACTTACTACAAATCAGCCGATTGGGCTTTGGCACGCAATTTAGTGAATGTTGTTACCGAAAACCCAACTCCAATGGAATATGCAATTAATTTGTGCAAACAAATCAACAACAGAAGTAATTCAGCTATGGCCGAACTGAAATCAATGTTCTGGGAATGGGAGTGCTGGAATACCGATATTTTTATGGACAGGGCACACATTAGTGCAAAATTATTATTAACCGAAGAAACCAAACTTTTCTTAAAGAATTTTGTAAATAAATAAAAATCTTAAAATTTCCATTCAGAATGATTATTTATTGCAAATCTACACTATTGGGTTGGTTGAGGTTTTTGCAAGTATTTTTTATTCAATTCGTTTATTAATAATCGATTTAATGTAATTTTGGAAAACAAAATCAGATAAGTTATGTTTAAATTTAAATTGGCTATAATATCATTAGTTGCTTTAGTGGCCTGTTCTGCTCAAAATAATGAAATCAATTATGTAACCACTTCTGCTCCAATTGCTATGATTATCAAAGAAATTGTTGGGAACAAGGCTCAGGTGGAATATGTTGTTCCTGCGAACACATCCCCCCATACTTATAATACAAAACCTTCGGATGGACATAAAATTGCTAATGCTACTGCTTTTTTCTTTGCTGCGAAAAATAACGATGGGTGGGCTGTTAAGCAGACCAATCCAAATGTAATCGAACTATTTCGATTGGTTGAAATGGAACAGATGCTCGATAAGGAAGGGGTAGCCCAGAACTCCCACAATCATGTCCACGGCGAAGACTGCAATCACGATCATGATGTGGAAGACTCAACATTCGATTATGAAAAATATGATAGCCATTTTTGGACTGATCCAATTTTGCTACAATCTTTAACGGTAAAAATTGTTGATACCTTATCGAAAATAGACCCAAAGAATGCTCAATATTATAAAATCAACGGTGATAATTTTATTAAAAAACTGAATATTATCGACAAACAAATTCGATCGATTGTCAATAATATAAAAAATAAACCAATATTTTTGCACCATCCGTCCTTTTTATATTTTATCAATCGATATGGGCTTACCTATGGCGGGTCGCTAGAACCCAATCCCGGACAGGAATTAACTCCAAAAGGACTTTCGAATATTATCGAAAAAGTGAAGAATTCTGGAGTGAAAGCAATTTTCTCGGAACCTCAGTTACCCGATAAAATGGTTAAAATGATAGCCAACGAATCTGGTGTTGCAATTTTTCAACTTGATCCAATTGGTACAAATTTCAAAAATTATAACGATTTTATTTTGTACAACGCCAACAAGTTGAAGGACGCTCTTGAATAGGCTAATTGTCTCGATATTGCTATTGATATGTCTGTTTTCGAATTATCTTTATCCACAGATTGACTCATTACAAATGGATAGACAAATCGATTCAATTTCAAACATATCTTTGGTAAAATCTCCAACAGGAGCTGTTATGCGTTCTCTAGCTTTGCCAGGATGGGGGCAGTATTATGTGGAATCCTACTGGAAAGCTCCTTTATTCTTTGCTGGATGGGGTACTTTAGTTTTTTTTATTATAGATAACCATATCAAATATGTTGATGCCGCCGATGAATATGCCAATTACACCGGTACCAATGCATTCGACAAGAATTTTTTATTCCGGAAAAGAGAATATTTCCGTGATTATCGCGATTTGAATGCACTTTATTTACTAGGGGTTTATATTATTTCTGCAGTCGATGCTTATGTTGGTGCCAATATGTTTGAATTCAATGTTGATGATATTATTGCATTGAACTATATAATCAATAAAAATGGTAATTTTGAAGTAAAATTTTCATATAAAATAAAATAGGTAACAAAATGAAAGAAAAAGTGTTAGAAAGGTTTCTCCGCTACGCTGTTATCGATACTCAATCCAACGAAAGTTCCGATACCACACCAAGCACAATGAAGCAATTTGATTTGGCAAATTTACTGGTTAAGGAATTAAAGGAGATAGGCATAGTTGATGCTGAAATTGATGAGCATTGTTACGTGATGGCAACTATACCATCGAATATTCCCGAAAATCATCCTGCTTACGGAAAAGTACCCACAATTGGCTTTGTAGCGCATGTGGATACCTCGCCCGACGTAACAGGAGCAAATGTAAAACCTCAAATAATTAATGACTATCAGGGTGGCGATATTGTTCTGCCAGTCGACCCGTCTATTATTATTCGTGAACAAGAAAACCCTGCACTTCGTAATTGCATTGGTCACACTTTGGTTACTACGGATGGGACTACTCTGCTAGGTTCGGACGACAAATCCGGTGTTACTGCAATAATGATGCTTGCCGAAGAGTTGATGAAGGATAATACTATTTTGCATGGAGATATAAGAATTGCTTTCACTCCAGACGAAGAAATTGGTCAAGGTACAAGATTTTTCGATTTACAGAAGTTTGGATGCAAATATGCATATACAATTGATGGGGATATGCCCGGAGAATTGAATAAGGAAACATTTTCCGCAAATAGTGGATTAATTAGAATTAAAGGTAGGGACATCCATCCAGGAACTGCAAAAAACATTATGGTGAACGCCGCAAGAGTTGCTTCCGAGATTGTATCCCGATTTCCTAAAAATATGGCACCCGAAACAACTGAAGGATACGAACCCTACATTCACCCACACACAATGGAAGGAACGGTCGGTAATGCAACTATCAAGATACTTTTCCGCGACTTCAAAACTGATGGGTTAACCGAGCAAAAGTTAATAGTCGAAAAAATTATTGCCGAGGTGAAGGAAATCTTCCCCAAAGCCGAAATTGAATTGGAGGTTAAAGAGCAATATCGCAATATGTACGATACTTTGATGCAACATCCCGAGGTATTGGACAATTTATGGGAAGCTGCGGTTAGTAGTGGTATTAAGCCATACTGGAATCCGATACGAGGCGGCACCGATGGATCGCGTTTAACCGAAATGGGCTTGCCAACTCCGAACATCTATACGGGAGGTCAAAACTTCCACAGTAAAACCGAGTGGCTATCGGCCGATGCATTGGTTAAAGCTATTGAAACATTAAAGAATTTAGTTCAGATATATGTATATAAATCCATAATTTAGCTGTAAGAAATTTATTTTATGGACTGTATCCCCCTCTGTGAGGGAGATACCCCGCCTTGCGGCTCAGAATGACACTTTGGTGTTAAATAGTATTCATCCCCCTCTCTGAGGGGGTGTCTCGAAGAGACGGGGGAGGCGATTAGTCATAATTTTAATATCACCTCCCCCTTTATCCCCCTCGCAGAGGGGGATATGCCGCCTCGTGGCTCAGAATGACAATGGAATAGTTAGGGCACATTGCAATGTGCCCCTACGGATGATAATTCTGAAATTGCGAGGGATTGTGGAAAGCAAAAATCTATTTTTTGATTTCGAATTTGTCCAGAATGTTGTTCTGATCGTCGTAAATTGTTATTGTTAACTTACCTTGACTATATTCACCTATTCCATAATTGTATTTTTTTTGTTGAACAACTGAATAATCTTTGACTTCGGGTGTATAGAGCGGAGCACCCCCTCCGGCAACTATAAGGTGGTTAATACCGTCAACGTAGCTGCGCTGATAGTTGTGGATGTGTCCAGTTAAAACCAAGTCCACTTTGTTGGGTACGAATAATTCCTTCGAGAGTTCAATCAGTTTTTTGTTTTCGCCGTGCCCTCCACCTCCGTAGGCGGGTATATGCATAGATACAACTTTAAATTTTCCTTTGGAATTTTCGAGAACATTTTTAATAAAATTGTACTGCTCACTGCCTTTGCTAAATCTGTGCTCGGTGCTAATAACAATAAAATGGATGTCGCCATAATAATGATCATAATAGGCATGGTGGTTCGATTCCTTTGGAACTCCCTCCAAGAAGGCTTCGGTGTTGGGTTTCCAATCTTCGTGATTGCCAACAGCATTGCTAAATGGAACTCGGGAAATGAGTTTCAATTCATTTTCAGTAAAAAATTCGTCCTTCCAGTAGGAATAATCGTGTCGATAGCAAATATCCCCCAAATATACAGAAAAATGCGGATTACGTTCTGCCAATAAACCTGCAATTTGATTATGTTTTTTTATGCCCGACCTCATATCGCCAAAAATACCGAAGGTAAATGTTTGATTGTTGCCAACTGGCGATTTGAAATTTGATTCGTAAAGATTTTTACCATCATCGATAATCCAATATTTGTATTCAACAGCTGGGGTAAGATTTCGCAAATAGTTCCTGTGGATGTATGTTTTTTCGGTAGTTAATTTATATGAATTGGAAGTATCGTATTTAATTTTGTTTCCGTAGGAATAGCCTATGATAACACTATTAGGGGAATCTGTTTCTGTTAATACAGCAATCGAGAAGTCGCGGGAATCCATAGCCTGTAGGTATGGACTCATCAATATCTTAGAAAAAGCAAATTGGGTTAGAGTGAAAACTACAGCAATTATTATAAGTAATTTTTTCATATCATTTTTTGGTTAACAGCTTTTTAGACGCTTCAACAGAAATAATAATTGCCATATTAAGCAAAAAGATAGAAATTAAAAATAATGTCCATTTACCAGCTGGCAAATAGGCCCAAAATGCCTGATATATCAAAGCAGTTATAGTAACAACAAGCATAATATATCCGGGGATAAGAGTATATATTTTTTTTGCTTTCACTCCAAATAAATATGCAGAGATTACAAATAATGCTAATGTGCCTATCAATTGGTTCGAGGTTCCAAATACTGGCCATAATGCTTTGTAACCATTACCTAAGCAAAGTACATAGGCAACAACCAAGGAAATTCCAGTAGCAAAGTATTTATTCATAAAAAGTCCGCCAAAACGGCTTCCGAGTGTTTCTTGAACGATGTATCTGTTCAATCGTGCACTTGTGTCCAATGTGGTCAAAATAAATGCATTCAACATCAATACGCCAAATTGAATACCAAGAAAAAGCGGGATACCCAAAGGCTCTATAATCCTACCCAGTGCATTCCCGAAAGTGAGATTGGCACTTGATTTAAGCAATGTTTGAAATGAAAACTTATCTCCAGAAGTCAATTCCGGATCCCAAATCAAAACACTCGAAATAATCAAGATAACAATCAACGCAAGCAAACCTTCGGTGAGCATACTTCCGAAAGCAACTGGTTTAGCATCACTCTCTTTGTTAATTTGCTTTGCCGATGTTCCACTCGAAACAAGTGAATGGAATCCAGAAATAGCTCCACACGCAATAGTTATGAATAAAATTGGGAACATAGGACCAATTTTGCTATCGAAACTAATAAATGCAGGACCGGTAATATTGGGATGGGAGACAATTAAACCCACAAATGCCAATGCAAGACCCGCTATCAATATATACATCGAAAGATAATCTCGGGGTTGCAATAAAATCCAAACCGGCAATATTGCCGCAACAAATGAGTATAAAATTATTATTATCAGCCATGTGTCGTAAGGCAACAAGATAGGGATTGATTCTCCAAGAGCGATTAATATTCCAATTATTATAAGACTGATAATTGTAGGAAAAACAATATTTACATTCTTTTTATAAACGAGAGTGCCAAAAATTGATGCTAAAAATATTAAACCAATTGTCGGTATAGCAATTTCAGGTTGCTCGGTAAGCGTCTTTGCGGTTAAATCGGCAAAAACAGCTTGAACTAAAACAAGTGTGAGCCAAACAAATATCCCAAATATTGTTCGTGCGTTTTTCGATACAGTTTTTTCGGCTACCTCAACTATCGAAATTCCACCATTGCGTATGGAAACAACCAGTGAGGTATAGTCGTGGACAGCACCAAGAAACACACTACCCACCAAAACCCAAAAAAGTGCAGGTACCCACCCAAAAAACGAGTAGGCGATTATCGGACCAACGATTGGCCCAGCACCAGCAATAGAAGAAAAATGATGTCCGAATAGGATCTGCGGCTTTGTTGGAACAAAGTCTATACCATCTTTTTTGGT
Organism: uncultured Chloroherpeton sp.; assembly: GCA_964405755.1. Lineage (GTDB taxonomy): Bacteria > Bacteroidota > Ignavibacteria > Kapaibacteriales > UBA2268 > GWF2-33-9. The sequence continues at coordinate 12,870 of CAYOPF010000017.1, read as the reverse complement.
ATGTGCTGGAGTGGAAGTATCGTCGTTGGATTTTAATACTTTATTTTTTATTACATTTCCATACCAGTAATAAGCAAAAATAAACCACACTACACCAAAGAGTAATAAAACAAGAGTATTCATAATTTTTTCAATTATTTAGATAAACAAACTTACTTTCAATTCTATAAAATTAATTAACTTTGTAGTTTGTATTTTTAACAAATTTAAAAAAAACTTGAGAAAATTATTCATTTTATATTTACTTTTAATAATAATTATTATTGGCTGTGGCGAAAACACTTTAATAACAGAAAGTGGCAAACCTAAGATTGATAAGGTCATACCAGCTAACATTTCGGTAGGCGATACTATTGAAATTTATGGAACTAATTTTGGTAATCCTTCGATTTATTCCTACATATTTATGGGGGATACTACTAAAATCCCATCAAGTAAATGTTTGAATTGGACAATATCAAAAATTAAGATTATTGTCCCCAAAGTTGATATCAATAAGATGTTTGTTGTAGTTGATAAGGATACTTCGAATATTTTCCCAATAAAAATTAATATACTGCCCAAAATAGATACAGTAGAAATAATTGGTGGAAATTTCACAATGGGTTCTCGCGACGGATTGAAGGATGAACAACCAGAACACGAAGTATCGATTTTAGGTACTCTGATTGTTTCTAAGTTCGAGATATCGCAAAGAGTATTTTCGCAGGTTATGGGATATAACCCCAGCATGATTAAGGATAACCGATTGCCGGTTGATAGTATTGAGTGGAGTGTGGCTGTTGATTTTTGTAATAAATTGTCCGAACTTTATGGTTTAACGCCAGTTTATAAATTTACAGGAAATAATGCATCATGGGATACAACTGCAAACGGATGGCGTTTGCCAACCGAAGCAGAATGGGAATTCCTGTGCAAAGCCGGAAGTAATTCGGATTATTCGGGTTCGAATGTGGTGGATCATCTTGGTTGGTATAATATGAATTCGGGGTTGCAATCCCATCCAATAGGGACCAAGCAGGCAAATGCTTTTGGTTTATATGATATCCACGGAAATGTTTGGGAATGGTGCTGGGATTGGTATTCAAGCGAGTATTATTCCAATTCCCCTAAATCTAATCCTATAGGACCTGCTACCGGTAATCGACGAGTTGCCCGAGGTGGCTCCTATAACGAAGGTAATTCGTTTGCCCGAAGTTCCAACAGATTTTATCAAAGAGAATTTTTACCACAAACTGGTTTTAGAATCGTAAGAAACAAATAGGATTTGTTATGAAATTGGAAACAGGACAGAATGGTACAATAATAACATATAACGGAATTACTCCTAAAATACATCCATCTGTTTTCGTTACCGAGGGAGCTAAAATTATTGGAGATGTGGAAATAGGAGAGGATTGCTCAATTTGGTATAATGTGGTAATCCGTGGAGATGTCCACTATATAAGAATCGGCAAGCGGACAAATGTTCAGGATTTGAGTATGTTGCATGTTACCCACGATTATTTTCCACTAACAATTGGCGACAATGTTACAATCGGACACAGCGTTGCCTTGCATGGAGCAACTATCAAGAATAATATTTTAGTAGGAATCGGAGCGATAATTTTAGATGGATCTGTGATAAATGATAATTGCTTAATTGCTGCAGGAACATTGGTTCGCGAGGGTGTGGAAATCCCACCGGGCGTATTATATGCAGGAGTTCCCGGAAAAATTATCAGAGATTTGCGACCAGAAGAAATAGAACGTATAAGTCAAAATGCACAGAATTACATAAATTATGTGCAAAATTATCGCAAACAATTAAGTTCTACATAATTTTGAAAATAAATAATTAAGGAAAAATACATTATGTTAAAAAGCATGACTGGATTTGCACGGGTTGATTACCAAAAGGACGGAGTGAAGGTAAATATCGAGGTTAAGTGTCTGAACGGTAAGCAATTGGATATAAACACTCGGCTACCTCGAAATATGCAAAATTTCGATATTTTGGTTAGAGATATGATTAAATCGAAATTTTCGAGAGGTACATTTAGTGTAAATCTGAACATCGAAAATAATCAAGTCGATAAGATACTTTCGTTCAATTCCGAGAAAGTAAAGGCTGTTTATGAAAGTTTGAACAAAATTCGAACAATACTCAAAATCAAAGAACCAGTTAATTTGGAACAAGTTCTGAATTATCAGGAATTGATATCTGAACAAGAAGAAGAAATCGATGAAAGAATCTATTCCAATTTAGTCAAGCAAGGAATTAACAAAGCATTGGTAACTATCGACCAAATGCGAATTAATGAAGGTAAGAATATCGAAAAAGATTTAGCAAACCGCATTAAGAAAATTCAGCAAATAGTTGACAAAATTCGTGCTAAGGGATTGGAACGCATCCCTAACGAACGCGAAAAATACCGACAAAAGATAGCTCAAATGTTCGAAGGCGACGAAATAGACGAACAGCGAATTTATTTGGAAATGGTAATTTTAGCTGATAAATTGGACATATCCGAAGAATGTGTTCGATTGGATTCCCACATCAAATATTTCTTTAAATCATTGAAGGAAAATGAATCTGCTGGAAGAAAAATCAATTTCCTTATGCAAGAAATGAATCGCGAAATCAACACTATTGGTTCAAAAGTAAATGACGCCGAACTTTCGCAAATGGTTGTATTGGTTAAAGAAGAAATTGAAAGAATAAGAGAGCAAATTCAAAATATTGAATAAATGAACTCAGTATTGAGAGCGGCATTAGCTCCAATTAATAATTTAATCGATTTTCTTTCGCCAAGATATTGTTTGATTTGCGACGATTTAATTTCAAAAGACAATCAAATCGGAGAATTAAACTATCTTTGCAATAGTTGTTATTATTCTTTGGATTCAGCACCTGAATCAGAAAGCATTATTGATAGAATGTTCGATCATTTCGATGCCGATGACGTTTCTATCACAAATATATACTCGCTTTTTAAATTGCACGAAAAAGATTTTGCAAAGGTAATTTATAACTTGAAGTACCATAAACTCTGGAAAATTGGATATGAGTTTGGTTTGTTACTAGGCGAAAAAATTTCCAAAGTGTCCGAAAGCAAATACGATTGTGTTGTTGCAGTGCCAATCCATATTGCCAAGAAACGCGAAAGAGGTTATAATCAATCCGATTTTATTGCTAAAGGGGTTTCTAAAGTATTGAATATTCCAGATTACTCTCGATACGTGGAAAGACAGATATACACAACATCTCAAACCAAATTAAACTCGGACGAAAGAAAAAAAAATATTGCTGGAGCATATAAAATTCCTATAAAATCGTCAAATAATTTCCATAATAAACATGTTCTGATAGTTGATGATGTTTTTACAACTGGTTCGACTATTAATCATTTAGGAAATGAATTATTAAATAATGGCGCCAAGCAAGTGGATTGTGCCACTCTTGGTGCAGCATAAAAAAATGAATAATATAATTGAAATAGAAAAATTGACTGTAAAATTCGGAAATAGCATTGCAATCTCCGATTTATCAATCAATATCGAGGAAGGTATTTATCTTGCAATTTTGGGTCCCAATGGTAGCGGAAAATCTACTTTACTAAAATCTATTTTAGGATTGATTCAACCCTCGAGTGGGAATATCAGAATTTTCGGAAATTCCATCGAAAAAGTCGACCCAAAGTTGGTTGGTTACGTTCCACAAATTAAAACGTTGGACAAGACATTTCCAGCATTAGCTATCGAACTTGTCCTAAGTGGTTTATCGAAAAACTGGGTTTTCCGTTCGTCCAAAAACGATAAGATGAAAGCTTTAAAAATACTGGAGCAACTCAATTCCATCGATGTTGCTTATCGACATTTATCAGAGCTATCCGGCGGGCAACTACAAAAGGTTTACCTTGCGCGAAGCTTAGTTCGTAAACCCAAAATACTATTGTTGGATGAACCTGCAACAGGGATTGATTTTGTTTGCGAGACAAATTTTAATTCAATTTTGAGTGAATATGCCGAACAAAATAAGATTACGATCTTAATGGTTACGCACGATTGGACCTCTGCCTACCACCACTCCACACATATTTTACTTATGAATAATCACTTAATTTATTGCGGTTCCAAGGAAAAAGCATTTACAGATGAAAATATCAAACATACATTCTCGCATTTAGCACACAAACACAATGTTACATTCACTCTGAAGGAACAATGATAGAGCTACTAACATCGAATTTCATTTTGTATGCGTATTTGGCAATAGTATTAATTGGCTTTTCGTCGAGTTACTTTGGGGTTTTTGTAGTTCAGCGGAAATTGAGTTTTTTGGGTAATGGACTGGCCCATGCAGCTTTTGGCGGAGTTGCTCTTGGGATTTTGCTCGATACACAACCAATTTATATTGCTATTCCTTTTACAATTGTTATTTCTTTACTCATTACCTATTTTAAAGAAAAGAGTACTCTTAGCAGCGACACCCTGATAGGTGTATTTTTTTCCTTTGCTTTTGCTTTGGGAATAATCTTCCTTTCATTAAAAGAAACTTACACAACGGATGCATTTACTTACCTGTTTGGCTCTATACTTTCGATTAGTAACACAGATATAATTATCTTGTCATTAATGGCTGTTTTTTCGCTGATTACTTTTTTCACTTATTGGTCTCGGTGGGCATATTCCACATTCGATAATGAATTAGCTATTGCCGATAGGTTGCCTGTACGTTCGGACAATTATGTTTTATCTGTATCGATAGCATTAATAATTGTTGTTTCAGTCAAAATAATCGGAATAGTTCTGATATCTTCATATTTGGTTCTACCGGCAGCCATTGCAAGATTATATTCCCGCACTTTTTTCAAAATGACCATTTTATCGATAATAATAGGTATTCTGTCAGGCTTGGTAAGTATCGTTTTATCGGTAATAATAGATTTGCCTACAAGTGCAGTTATAATTGTATTTCAATCTTTGATTTTTCTTATCTCTCTACTCATAAAAAAATCCAAAATGTAACTTTTTGGTTATTCCTTCGTCAAATTAATTAATTGGAAGTATATGAGGCTTTTTGTACATATTGTACTTGTTTTTATTTTTGCTACTTCACTGTTGGTAGCAGACAAAATAGATGCAGCAATGGACGGTCGTTCGTTGGTTGTTAGAGTAAAAGACGTTGTTGCCAATTGTGCCTCAAAGTTCGACGATAAAATCGAAATCAACGGTAGAAAAATCACGATAATCCAAATCGACACAAGCACATCTAAACAACGATGTGAGTGCACTTACGACTTAATCCACACTATTGGCAATTTGCCTGCAGGTAAATATAAAATCGAGATTTTTCGCGAAGAATTCAAATCTTTTGGCTATCAAGAAGATAAAAGGTTTTTGATAGGTACAATCGATTACGAAATTCTAATCACTGGTCAAAGAAATGGAATTACACTGGATTTCCGACAAACCCCATGTAAAGCATCAACACGTGTGAATTTGCCAAATTTATCCAAGAACATAGGGCTCGAGATATTTCCTAATCCCGGTAAGGACGAGATTACAATAAGATTTAACTCAAATTCCAAAAATTCTGCAAAATTTACTGTTTATAACTTAATCGGAAAGGAAATTTTTGTCAGAGAGCTCAAAAATTTGGAGGATGGCATATTTGTAGGAAAAATAAACCTACAAAATATTCCCGAAGGTGTTTATATCGTCAAAATTGTTATGGATACTGGTAATTCCGAAACAAAAAAACTAATTTGGTCCAAATAGTCTATGGATGATTATTCGTTCTTTTTTAAAAATCTTTCCAACAATGAATTATACAGATTTTGTATCAAATATATTATCCGCGAAAGTTTGGGATATTTTGTCAATCAATCAAAATTTAATAGTTTAATAAATATTGCAAATTCAAAAGATAAAAGAATTTATGAATATGCAGAAAAAGATGCCAATATATTATTATCAAATTTATTTTTGAAGATGGAAGAAACAAAGGTAATAAATATCAGACGGATTGATTTTTTGGACTCGGAAGAGTTGAATATGCTCGTTCTGTCGATTGGTGCCGCCAATCAATATCCAAATTTTAATTCGGACAGCAACAAAATTTCAGTTAGCGATATCTTCGGAATCCAAGGGAGCAATGTATTGGTATGCAAGGTTACAGGCGATTCAATGATTGGTGCAAATATTTATACCGGAGATACCTTAATAGTGGATACATCTTCCGAAGCAAAAAACGAGGATATTGTTGTAGTCAACTTGAATGACCAAACTCTCGTAAAGCGACTAATTTTAAAATCTAAAAACACTTATCTTCATTCCGAAAATAACTCTATCAAGCCATACAAAGTGAAAAATGATGATAATCTGGTGATATTGGGAGTAGTAAAGCATATTTTACATTCATTATAATTAGATTAATTTGAAGAAAATCGGGATATATGGAGGAACATTCGACCCAATTCATTTGGGACATTTAATTATTGCTCAATCTTTCCTAGAACAATTTTCACTTGATAGATGCTACTTTATACCCACCAAAACATCACCTTTTAAAACAGAAACACACTCATATTTTTCGGATGAAGAAAGAGTGAAGATGATTGAAATGAGCATTGCCGACAACCCAAAATTCGAAATAGATTCTTTTGAGATTAATAATCCCGAAATATCTTATACAATTAATACTATTTATCATTTTAAGGATAATTTTCCATCGAGCGAATTATTCCTATTGATTGGATTCGACCAGGCAATCAATTTCGAAAAATGGAAAGAAAATAAAAGAATCAGAGAGTTGGCCAACGTAGTTGTTGCCCAACGACACAATTTGTTTGGAACGGGACATAAGTTATTGGAAATTAAAAAGGAATTTATCTTGTTGAACAATCCCATAATTGGTATTTCATCGACAATGTTACGAGAAAAAATTAACGAAAAAAAATCCATTAGATACTTGGTGGCAGATGCAGTTTGGAATTTTATTGAAAAAAATATGGACAATAATCAATTAATTCGCGAAAAAAATGAACTCATCGATAGCTTGAGAAAAAAAGGAATCAAGGATGAAAATGTGCTTAAAGCATTAAGAAAAATACAACGCGAATTATTTGTTTTAGATGATTATATTAGCAAAACATACGAGGACAATGCATTGCCAATAATTTGCGGACAAACAATCTCGCAACCATACACTGTTGCATTTATGACCCAATTGTTGCAAATTACCCCTTCGTTGAAAGTACTCGAAATAGGAACTGGAAGTGGCTATCAAAGCTGTATTTTATCGGAAATGGGATGCAAAACCTATTCCATAGAGCGAATTCCAGAATTATATGAATTTTCGAAAGAGCGAATAAACAAACTTGGTTATGAAGTTATTCAAAAAATTGATGATGGAACAAATGGATGGAAAGAATTTGCCCCATTCGACAGAATATTGGTAACAGCAGCGGCTCCGCAAGCACCTTTGTCGTTGCTATCACAATTGGCTATTGGTGGATTTATGGTTATACCGATTGGGGATAAAAGTTCACAAATGATGAAAAGAATTACCCGTAAAAGCGAGATTCAATTCGAAACAGAGGAATTTGACTATTTTCGCTTTGTTCCGTTAATAGGAGAGCAGGGTTGGGAAAAATAACTTTGCGGGATATTCCCTCGAATAATTCATTAATCGTAGTTCTCGGACCAACTGCTTCGGGGAAAACGGATTTTTCCTTAAAATTGTATGAACAAATCGATTGCGAGATAATTTCGGCAGATTCAAGGCAAGTTTATAAATACTTAGACATTGGTACAGCAAAACCAAGTCGGGAAATTTTAAAAAACTACAAGCATCATTTAATCGACTTTTTAAATCCCGACCAAGATTTCTCTGCTGGGCAATTTGTGAATCATTCACGCGAAATTATCCAAAGTCTCTATCAGGAAAATAAAATACCTTTAATCGTTGGCGGAACAGGATTATATATTGACGTTTTATGCAATGGTATTGTAGAGCTCTCGCCCGAGAAAGAGGATAAATCGATAAGAGAAAGTTTAAACAAGGACTTGGATACAAAAGGACGAGATTATTTATATAATTTACTAGTCGAAATCGACAAAGTTTCTGCAGATAAATATGCAGATAAAAATCCAAGAAGAATTATCAGAGCCTTGGAGTTCTTTTATCAAACTGGAATCAAGTTCTCGGAAGCACATAAGGAATTTACCAAGGAAAGAGATTTTACGGTGTACTACTTTGCAATTGATTTTAAAAGGGATGCTCTCTACTCAAGAATCAACCAAAGAAGCAGGCAGATGTGGAACAACGGAATAATAGAGGAAACTCAGGATATTTTAAATCAGGGTTTTTCTCCAATTTTAAATTCATTGAATACTGTCGGCTATAAAGAAGTAATAAAATACTTAAATAAGGAACTTACCAACAAGGAAGCTTTGGAAGAAATGATGAAAAACACTCGTCGATATGCTAAGCGACAATTAACCTGGTTCCGAAGAATTACAAAAATTCATTGGATTTTACCTGAATTAATCGATAAATTTATAATTTACGATTTTATTATTAATCAAAAATGAAATTTCCCAAAATTGAACTTCATTATCAAATTGTACTAGGATTATTGCTTGGTGCAGTTTTTGGGCTATTATTCCCAATTAATCAAAATAAAATTGTATTTACTCATTTAGAGAATAATAAGAAAATTAAAACAGAGATTTCAGAAATTCAGTCATTAAAGTTTACTTATTTTAACGAATTAACAAACTATACCACAACAAAACAATTTGGAAAAAACTCCCAGAAACTAATTATTCAATTTTATACAAAAATTTCCAGTTTACCCGAAATTAAGTCAATCGATTTTAAAATTACAACCAACACAGGTACAGAAAAAACATTCCAATCCATACAAAAAGTAGAACCACAAAGTACAATTGCTACTTCGTTTCGACCCCTTGGAACAATTTTCATTAATCTGCTTTCTATGCTTGCAATACCGCTGGTACTCACCACTCTCATTGTGGGTGCAAGTAGTTTGGGCGACATCAAATCCTTCGGCAAATTAGGTTTGATAACATTGGTTTTATTTCTATCAACATCATTTTTTGCATTAACAATTGGAGTTTTACTCGCAGATATAATTCAACCTGGTAAAATGATTTCGATAGAAATGAAAAACTTTTTATCGGCAATTTCCTCGGATGTTGTAATTCAGGTTCCCGAAAAAACGGGTATAAGCATTGTGGATTTTTTAGTTAGTTTTGTTCCCAAAAACATCTTTGAATCGATAGCTTCGGGAAATATGCTCCAAATTGTATTCTTTGCTATAATTTTTGGTTTTACATTACTTTTAATTCCGCAGAGCGATGCAGATATAATAACAAAATTACTCAACTCAATTTCGAATGCGCTGATAAAAATGGTGGAAATTGTTATGAAATTTGCTCCTATTGGCGTGTTTGCACTCATTTCATTTACAATTGCAGATTTTGGAATTGATATTCTTCAAACATTATTCTGGTATATCGTTACAGTGTTGCTGGGGTTAATTCTGCACACAATATTAACCTACGGAGTACTATTTAAATTATTTATAAAAGAATCTTTCTGGAAATTTCTCGCAAAACTGAAGGAAGTTTACGCCATTGCCTTTACAACAAGTTCAAGCGCTGCAACCTTGCCCATAACAATGGAAGTTTCGGAAAAAGTATTGAATATTCCACGAAAAGTAACTTCCTTCGTGTTGCCTTTGGGTGCAACAATTAATATGGATGGAACAGGATTATATCAAGGTGTTGCCGCAATATTTATCTCGCAGTTTTATGGCTTAGATTTGTCGATTATGCAACAACTCACAATAATTTTTATGGCTGTGATGGCATCCATCGGCACAGCACCAGTTCCAGGTGTAGGTTTGATAATGCTCATTGGAATATTAACGAGTGTGGGAATTCCAGTCGAGGGAGTTGGATTAATTCTTGGAGTGGATAGAATTTTGGATATGAGCCGTACTATTGCAAATGTAACCGGCGATATTACGGTTGCCAAAATTGTAACAAAAATAAGTGGACTTGGTAAATAAGATGTAACAATTATCGTTAATTTTTGTTTATAATAAAACATTAAAATAAACATTGAAAATAAAAAAAAATAATAGGTACAAAATGAAATTATATTACAAATTCTTTTCAACACTTTCATTGATAGTGTTATTTAGTTCATTAAATCTACTCTCACAGGATTTTTTCGGACAGGTAGCTTTTCCCGATGGCCAAAACGGACAAGTGATTGCAGTTGACTTAAACAACTTCGTGTATGTTGGTGTTTGGGGCAAAGGCATCCTTAAATCCACGGATCAGGGTAACACATTTCTTGCTAAAAACAATGGACTCGGCAATTTTCTAATCAAGGATATCTATGTAACCTCAACCGGTTCTCTTTTTGTAGCAACTATGGGTGGAGGTATCTTTCGTTCAACCGATGGTGCCAACTCCTGGACTGCAGTTAATAGCGGTTTAAAGACTTTAAACATAACTTCTTTAAAACAATATCCAAACGGAATAATAATGGCTGGAAGTTATGGTCATGGTGTCTTTTACTCAACAAACAATGGGACAAACTGGCTCCAATCCAAGACAGGCCTGGCTTATAGAGCAATTACTGCATTGGAAACTACTAAAAATGGTTATATTTTGGCCGCAACATATGGCGGCGGAGTTTATCAATCCCGCGATACACTAAAAACCTGGAAAAAGAGCAATTCGGGAATTCCCACACAATTTGCGCATAAGTTTACTAAAAATACCGCTGGTGAAGTTTTTATTGCCACCAATGGGCGAGGTGTGTATGTTTCGCCTAATGATGGACTTTCTTGGGGTATTGTAGATACAACTGGCATAGAAGATTTAAATGTTACTTGCATAATTTTAAGTGGAAGTAATGAAGAAATAATTGGTACAAGAAATGGTGGCATCCAGTATTATGATAAAGATTTGTATTTTATGTGGCGAACCCCGTTCCAGCCAATGATGGGTGTTACATCTTTTGCTCGTTCCAGCAATAATCGAATCTATGCTGTAGGAACATTCGAAAGTATGTTTGTAACTACAAATAATGGACGGAATTGGACTGAATTGGGTAAATACAAAGATGGCAATGAGATTGTTGCCCACACTCCCAAACCTTCATTTGTACTATCTCAATTTAATAAAAAATCTGTTTTGTTTTCCAATGATTATGGTAACAACTGGGTAACGACCAATTTACCACAACAAGCTTTGAATGGAGCTATTAACCCCAATACAAATAGAATTTTTGCAGCAACTAACGGACTTTATTATTCGGATGATGGTTCCAGTTGGACTAAAGTAACTCGCTTCGGAGATACCGTTTTACCATCGATAGCATATTTAAATGGTGTGATGGTGCTTTCATTATATTATCAGGCGCCACCACCACCGCCACCACCAAGCGATCCACCTCCTCCTATCGTAAGGTTGTATTCATCAACCGATGGTGGAAGTACATTTACTCAAATGGTATATCCTCCAAATCAGGCGCATTGCCGTAAAGTCAGAATTGGTTTCAATGGTTATATTTATGCCCAGGTGGGATCGAATTTATACCGAAAAACCTTAGCTGATGCAAATTGGACTCAAATAAGTTTAACAGGGTTTTCTTGGTTAACATTACAAGATTTTGATATAGATAATTCCAGTTTTATATATGTCGCTACGAACAAAGGAATCCTGAAATCTCAGGATAATGGGCAGTCATGGACATTTAATAATATTAAATTCCAATCACAGGATTCGCTCAACACTACTGCAGTTTTTGCATCACCTAATGGTCATATATACGCTACTTCAATTTTTTCACGAAGTATTTTTCCGGCAACTGGAGTATGGAGGACCACCAACAGCGGCTTTAAATGGGACTCGATTAATACTAACATTACATCAAATCCCACAATACAACTTTCCATAGATGGAGATAACAACATTTATATGGCTTCTAATGTGCTATATCGCTATTACAACCCAAGCCTTATGTTGCCACCAACTCTGCTTACACCGGCTGATAACAATAAAGGTGCTCAATTAAATCCAACATTGACCTGGACGCCTGCATCGAAAGCCGAATTATACGAAATGCAAATATCAGATGCAAACGATTTCTCTTATTTTCATGAATTTGTAGTTCAATCCGACACAGCTTATCAGATTGAGAAGCCACTTGAATATAACAAAGTTTACTATTGGAGGGTTCGCTCCAAAACAGATGGTTCATATAGCAATTGGTCCAATACTTTCAGTTTCTCGACTAAACTAAATGCACCTGCCCTTATTTATCCTTCAAACAATTCTACAGGGGTAAGTATTAATCCAACATTTACATGGCACTTTGTACCAAATGCTACTATTTATCAAATATCGGTATCTACAAAAGCAGATTTTTCGACTACTTTCTTTACTGCTGATTCCTTAAAGGATACAACATATCTTTCGCCAAATCTAAAGGCAGACGAGACATTTTATTGGAGAGTGAAGGCTAAAAGTGATTTCAGCTCAAGCGAATGGTCGGAGATCTGGACATTCAAAACTACTTTTGGAGCACCAGAATTGATTTATCCAGCAAAAGATACAATAAACATTCCAGTAGATTTGAATTTTGCTTGGGGTAAGGTCGAAAACTCAAAGTACTATAAACTGAAATACTCTAAGAACGCAACTATGGAGGACTTTGTGGAAGTCCAAGTTGATACAACTATCGCAAATGTTAAAAATTTAGAATATGATACGAAATACTATTGGCAAGTAAAAACCGGGAATGCACAAGGCGAGAGCGATTATTCAAAGATATGGAGT
>CAYOPF010000016.1:0-31359 GCA_964405755.1 uncultured Chloroherpeton sp. | reverse complement strand
CAGAAATTGCAACAGGAAATGCAAAAAGCCATACAACAGATGGATCAGCGACAGATGGAAGAGGCAATGAAAAACCTTCAGTTCAACGAAGAACAGTTCCGTAAAAGTATTGAACGCACCATGAATATTCTCAAGAGATTGCAATTAGAACAAAAAATTGATGCTTTGAACAGGAAGGCCGAAAAAATGCAAGACCAACAGGAAGAGTTGCAAAGAAAAGCAAGCAATATAAATTTAACACAAGAAGAAAATAAAAATTTGCAAAAGCAACAAGAACAGTTGAAGCAAGATGTTGCCAATGCAAACAAAGATTTGAAGGAAATGGAAAAGGCAATGAAGCAATTCGACAAGGACGAAATGCCTCTCGGGGAACTGCAGGAAGCCCAAGAAGCTCTTGATTCCGATAATTTACAAGAGGAAATGGATCAAGCAAATTCTGATTTGCAAAAGGGTAATCAACAAAGTGCATCCCAAAAAATGCAAAGAAATAAGCAAAAGCTATCCAACTTTAAGAATAAGATGCAAAATCTTAAACAAAAAATGGATGAGCAGAGTTCCAAAGAATCCATCCGACAGATGCAAAAAGCCATAAACGACATGCTGACTCTATCGAAAATGCAAGAAGACCTTTTTGATAAAACGCGAAAAACAGATCCAAATTCTACAAATTTACCTAACTTAGGTCGTGATCAAATGAATCAGTACGAAGGATTAATGAGAGTTGCCGACAGATTGGCAGAACTTAGTGAGCGATCCTTTGCAGTTACTCCACAAATGGGTAATGAAATTGCTGAAGCACTGCAGAATATGGGCGAGGCAATAGAGAACTTTACTGACAGAAAACTTGGCAATATTACAAATTCTCAAAAGGAATCCTTGGGAAACATGAATAATGCAATAGGCCAAATGCAACAGATGCTTCAAGCAATGCAGCAATCCAATGGAACATGTCCAAATCCAGGTGGTCAGGGTCAGAATTCATCTGGACAAGGTAGTGGTTTCGGTCAAAAATTACAACAATTAGCAGCTCAGCAACAAGCTTTAAACCAAATGATGCAACAAATGATGTCCGGAAGTTCTGTTAACCAAATGGGTATGTCGCAAGAACAACAATCTCAGTACCAAAGAATAATGAAGAACCAGCAAGAAGCCCAAAAAACAATGCAACAACTCCAAAACGAAGCAAAACAGTATGGCAACACTCCAGAAGGAAAAAGATTACAGAACGAATTGAATAGTCTACAAAAAGAAATGCAAGAAACCCTAAACGATATTAATCAGAATGGAGTCCGTCCCGACAATGTAAGGAAACAGGAAAAAATACTTGCCAAATTGCTTGATTTATATAACTCGCAAAATGAAAAAGACATGGAAAAACGGCGAGAAGGACGCGAAGCAAAGAATTTCAATTTGCAAAGTCCCGATGAAATAGATATGTCGTCCCAAGAAGGTCGTCAGGCAATCATGGAGCAGATGCTTCGCCAGTCAACAAAACAATATTCTCCTGATTATCAGGAAATGATTAAAATGTATTTTAATGGATTAAGTAAATAAATAATCTATTCTTATCCAAAATTAAACTTCTATCGTCTGAGCAAAATTAATATACATAAAAAAAATCATCCGATAACTTAAATTATCGGATGAAATCTATAATTTCAACTTTTGTTGTTTAATTATCCATTAATTCTTTTTCTTTCTCGACGACAACTTTTTCTAATTTCGAGATATATTCATCGGTAATTTTTTGGAGTTGGTCTTCACCTTTTTTGCGATCATCTTCAGTAATTTCCTTTGCTTTTTCGGCTTTTTTTAAACCTTCCATTAAATCTCTTCTAACATTGCGAATAGCTATTTTACCTTCTTCTGCAAACTTTTTGGACATTTTTACGAATTCTTTTCGTCTCTCTTCGGTCAATGGCGGAACACTAATGCGAATAATATTACCATCATTCTGGGGGTTGAAACCTAAATCGGCCTGTTGAATTGCTTTTTCAATACTTTGCAAAATACTTTTATCGTATGGATTAATCACAATTGTACGAGCATCAGGAACAGAAATATTAGCGGTTTGGCTCAAAGAAGTAGGCGAACCGTAATAATCCACACTAACATCGTCCAATATAGTTGCTGAAGCTCGCCCTGTTCTCACTTTACCAATTTGATTTTTGTAATGGTCGAACGATCTGTCCATTTGTTTACGGGCAGAATCTAAAATTTCGTTAGTAGTCATTTTCACACCTTTATTTATTTGTTATTAATGTGCCTAATTCTTTACCAGTAATTAAAGTATGCAAGTTTCCTTTCTGATTGATATTGAAAACAATAATAGGCAAGTTGTTTTCGCGACATAAAGTAAAAGCAGTTTGATCCATGACTTTAAGTTGTTTGTTTATAACAAAATCGTAATCGATATTACTGAAAAATTCAGCGTCGGGTACCTTTTCTGGATCAGCTGAAAAAACACCGTCAACCCTGGTTCCCTTTAAAATTACTTCTGCTTCGATTTCAATAGCTCTCAAAACTGCTGCTGTATCAGTGGTAAAGTAGGGGATACCTGTACCAGCACCAAAGATAACTACGCGTCCTTTTTCTAAATGTCGGATGGCTCTGCGTCTGATTAAAGGTTCAGCAATTTGCTCCATTTTAATTGATGTTTGCAGCCTGGTATCTACTCCTAATGACTCAAGTGCATTTTGCAGGGCAAGTGAATTAATTACTGTTGCCAACATGCCCATGTAATCACCTGAAACCTTGGTTATACCGCTTGCTGCTGCCTGAATACCCCTAAAAATATTCCCTCCACCGATTACAATACCAATTTGGATACCTTCACGATGGATGCCTGCAACTTCTTCTGCATAAGAATACAGAGCTTTGGGGTCGATTCCAAAGCTCTGTTGTCCCATTAAAGCTTCGCCACTTAACTTAAGCAGCACTCTTTTATATTTGGTTGCCATCGAGTTTACTCCTCGGTTGATTCACCGAGAAAATATCTGCGAAATGATTTCACTTTAACATCTTTACCCAATTCTTTGCTAATCTGAGCTACAACATCTGCAACAACTTTGTTAGGTTCTTTAACGAAAGTTTGTTCGACTAAACAAAATTCACCAAAGAACTTATCCAATTTGCCTTGTGCAATTCTTTCAGCTATTTCGGGCTTCTTACCTTCGCTAATAGCTACTTGAGTATAGATTTCTTTTTCTTTATCTAGTGTTTCTTGACCAACATAATTTCTATCAACAAATCTTGGGTTCATTGCAGCAATTTGCATGGCAATATCTCTCGATAATGATTTTGCATTTTCGTTAATTTCTGTTGCGCCTTCGAATTCCAATAACACTGCTAATTTGCTACCAGCATGTATATAATCTACTATATAACCATTTTCGGAGGTGATTTTCTCAAATCTGCGAATACCAATATTTTCGGAGAATTTAGCAAGTATTTCGTTATGCAAACCTTCGACAGTATCGTCGCCAACTTTAACTTTCATCAACTCATCCAATGAACTCACATTGTTATGGAAGTAGGCATCCTTAACTGTTTCAACATACTTAACAAATTCTTCGTTGCGAGCAACAAAATCAGTTTCGCAATTAACTTCGACAATGCAAGCGCTATTGTAGTTGTCGCTGGTTTTAGTTGTGATAATGCCTTCTTTAGCTTCTTTGGTCGATCTTTTTGCAGCAGAAGCAGCACCTTTCTTGCGAAGTATTTCGATTGCTTCTTTCATATCGCCATTAGCATCGACAAGTGCTTTCTTGCAGTCTCCCATTCCTGCACCTGTCATTTCACGAAGGTCTTTGACCATTTGTGGTGTAATATCAGCCATTTTATTTACCTTAAAATAATGATTTCAAATTAATTATTTGTTTCTGCGGACTCAGTTGTGTCTTCTGCAACTTGTTCTACAGCAACTTCGATTTGAGTTTGCTCTTCCTCACCCACGTTTATTTTTTCCCGTTTACGAAGTTTCCTTTGAACTTTTACAGCATCTTCACCCGACAACTCTTGTTCTTTACTAATACGATCACCAATTGCTTCCAATTCAGCATTTCGAACTCTTGAAAGAGTTGAACCCTCGATAACAGCGTCTGCTATTATTCTGGTAATTAATTCAACAGTACGAATAGAGTCATCATTTGCAGGAATTGGATAATCGACCAAATCAGGATCTGTGTTCGTATCAACTACAGCAATAATTGGTATACCCAGCACTTTTGCTTCCTGTAATGCTATGTGTTCTTTCTTAATATCAACAACGAATAATGCACCTGGAGTCCTTGTCATTTCTTCGATACCGCCAAAAACTTTTCTAAGTCTGTCGCGCTCACGATTCAACATCAATCGTTCCTTCTTTGTCAATCTCTCGAAAGTACCGTCAATTTCCATTTTGTCGATTGCATTCAATCTTTTAATACTCTTACGAATAGTAATGAAGTTGGTTAACATACCACCAAGCCATCTTTCACAAACGTAGTTGCAATTTGCACGTTTTGCTTCGCTTTCAATAACTCCCTTTGCTTGTGGTTTTGTACCAACAAATAAGATGTTTCTTCCTTGAGTAGCTAAGTTGTAAGCGGCATTGCGGGCAATATCTAATAAAATTTGGGTTTTTCTTAAATCAATTACGTGAATTCCATTCTTTTCGCCAAAGATAAATTTGGACATTTTTGGATTCCAGCGGCGAGTTAGGTGTCCGAAATGAGCACCTGATTCTAATAAATTTTCAATCGAAACATAATGTTCCATTTTTTCTCCTCTTGTTTAGTTCATCTGCTTAATTCATCTTGCCTGAACATTCATACAGAACACAATCAGGCAATCCAAAAGCATGATAGTTTTTTTGTTGCAAAAAATTAACGTTTCGAGAATTGGAATCTCTTGCGAGCTTTCTTTTGACCATATTTCTTACGTTCAACCATTCTTGGATCTCTGCGCAGAAGACCTTCGGGCTTTAATTTAGCACGTAAATCTTCCTCGAATTCTACTAGTGCCCTTGAAATTCCTAACTGAATTGCACCTGCTTGACCTGACTGACCACCACCACTAGTTTTAACAACTATGTCGAATCGACCTATAGTGTCGGTAACTTTCAATGGTTTCAATGCGATTTCGCGGTTATATTCAACAGGAAAATATTCAAAAAAGGGCTTGCTGTTTATTGTGATTTTTCCAGTTCCAAGCATCATTCTTACTTGGGCTGTTGCGGTCTTGCGGCGACCTGTACCTTGATATTCTTTCATTCAAAAACCTTTTTTATTGGTACACAAATTCGTAATTTTTTGGTTGTTGAGCTTCGTGAGGATGAGTGTTGCCACGGTATACTTTCAACTTTTTGACAACTTTACGACCTAAACGGTTTTTAGGAATCATTCCCCATACAGCTCTTTCGATAATCAATTCTGGATGTTTTTTTATTAATTCATTGAATGTGCGGTAACGAGCACCACCTGGATAGCCTGAGTGTTGAAAGTAAACTTTCATCTCGGCCCTCTTGCCTTCTAGCTGAACTTGCTCGGCGTTCAACACGATTACAAAATCACCATTATCGACGTGGGGAGTAAAATCTGGTTTATGTTTGCCACGCAATAAGATAGCTACTTCCGTAGCCAATCTTCCGACTGTTTTGCCCGCAGCATCCACAACCCACCAATTTCTCTCAACATCTTCTTTGCGGAGTGATTTTGTGATTTTTGCAGATATTTCCACGATAAAAACTCCTTTTACTGAGAATTTTAAAAATATAGAATACAAAAATACGAAATTTTAAGTAATTATAATATATTGAATTACAAATAAAAATCCATTTTTAAACCTAATTTGTTAATTGAATATTTTTTATCAATTCTCAAGAGAAGAACTTTGAAAACTTGTCTTGACTTATTAATTATTAACAATTACATGCCAGTTTATCCAATTCGTTGGAGTATATTAAAAGAATTAATCTTGTTTATTAATTCTATGATGTTAAAAATCATAAATTTATCATTAATATTTATTCATAAATTGTTAGTTTTATTAAAATAGTAGTTCAATTTTGATATTTTTTTTGTAATTTACGAACAAAAAAGAGGTATTTATGAAAAAGTTCATTGTTTACTCAGCGTTTATTTCAATTATGTTTCTCCTCTATTCCTGCGATTGGTTTACTTCATCTACCCCAGACGATACATCGAACAACCCAACAAAAGAATTTACAACCGACCAAGGTGGTTCACTTAAGGCCAGTAATGGATCCGAAATTATGGTTCCTGGCGGAGCCGTAACAAAAAACAAGGATGGAGAAACTGGAAAAGTTATCTTCACAATCGACCCAAATGTTAAAGCCGAAGAATATCCAACATCAGTTCCCAGTGAATTTGTTTTGATTGGCAATGTTCATCATTTCGGACCTTCTCATTTTATCTTTCAGTACCCCATCACAGTAATGATGCCAGCAAGTAGTTTAACTGACTTGGATGGTGTCTACATGCTTTGGTATTCCGAACTTCAAGGAAAATGGGTAAATATCCCAATTTCAGAAATCGACGCACAGAACAAAAGATTGGGTGCTTCTGTTTTCGAATTAGGTTATTTCGCAATCGTTAAGGATAAGAACGCACTTTCTGGCGTACCTCCCGGTGCTGAAATTCAAGAGTATAAAAAATCCGGTGGGATTCGTTATAGTCATCCATCAGGTGGGTATTACTACACTTTGTTGGTTGCAGCTTATGTTCCAAAATATGTTGAAGACAAATTTTCAAATATGGTTGGTAGTTCAGCCAGTACAGGCAGCCAATTAGGTGGAGGAGGACCTCGTACGGTAACTCACATGATTGGAATTCGTCCTGGAACGTATACAATAGTTGTAAGTCGGCGCAAAGCTGGTACAATGTGGGAATTGCCCGGAAAGGAAGAATTTTATAGTGTTGCTCCTGTTATAAATGTTGGCTCTTTTCAGTATATTGGTTGGGAAACAGACAATAGTTTTCCTTGGGCTGAACTTAGTCTTAGCGGTGGACAATGGCAAACCGGATACCCTACTATTTGGCCAACTCCTACTGTGTCGCTGGGTACTGGTGAGCTACAAGTTACACTAGCCTGGACCAATACTCAACAAAGAATATACACAGTTGATATCTTTGTTTATGGACCTAATAACCAAGATAGTGTTGCGTGGTACAAATCCAAAAGTACCGATGGATGTTATGCTTTGGATAGAACTTCTGCCGATAATCAAGTTGGCTATGCAATGAGAAATGTGTATTCAGTTAAAAAAATGAGGCCGGGCTCCTACGAAGTGTATGTGAACATTTGGTCTAAACACTCTGGAGATGGTCCTATGCCAATTGAGGTTCGAATTATTCGCAAAGGAAAATTTGAAAAATTGATAAGAACGCAAATATCAACCTTAAATTATGAGCAATATAGGAACAAAATGCTCAAAGTTTACGACTTTAGTATGTAAAATTAACATCATATCATATAATTCGAGAGCCTTTTGGGAGATTACCTTTCAAAAGGCTTTTTTTTGAAAAAGTAAATTTAACTTTTCAATCAAGGAGATTACTTCTTCTTTTTGCTCTTTTTAATTTCTGTAATAAATCTGATTCCTAACCTATCAGAAAGCTCGGGATTGATATCGGACAATCTTTCGGGATGCCATTGAACTGCCAGCAAAAATGGCTTAGATTCCCATTTTTTCCAGGTGAACATTTCAATAATACCATCGGGAGATTTTGCCAGTTCAATAAGTTGTTTGGATAATTTACCTATTGCTTGATGGTGGTTTGAATTAACTATTAGCGTAGATGGGATGGAACCTAATAATTTAATGTAAATCCTTTGTTTTGTCATTTCGAGAGAATGATAAACTTCGTATGTTTCATTTTCCTGATGAATAATATCTGATTCGTACTGTGTTGGAATATCTGCTATAAGAGTTCCTCCTAATGCTACATTTAAAATTTGCAAACCGCGGCAAATACCCAAAATTGGCACCTTATGTTTTAGTGCTAGTCGGATGAGTTCGAATTCCAATGTATCTCGCTTACTGTCGATAGAGCATAGATGCTCATCTTCGGGTCGGTTGTAGTAATTAGGATGTATATCTGGTCCCCCCGACAAAAGCAACCCATCACACTTATTGATAATTTTTATTGCACTATCCAGCGCAATCTTGAAAAAGTCTATAATTAAAATGTTTGAGTCGAGTTTTGTTAGCCAATTGCCATATTTTTCGTAATTTTCGCTACCACTTCCTTTGGATATTCCAATTATTATTTTATCACTTGCATCTACAAAATTGGCTATAAACAAAAATATAATACCTAAAAAGATTACTTTCACTTTATACATATATTTTCTCCTTTATTATTTCAAAAAATCTTTCTTTTTCAATAATTTCTATTTTAATGTACAGGCAATCAAGATTTACTTTAAATTCCTCGAATAAATTCCTATACTTGAATAATTTAACTAAATCTTTTTCAGTTGTTATCAAATCGGCTTTTCTTTTTGTTGCTATTTTCAATAGCTTCACCACATCCTCGGTGGAATAATTATGATGGTCCGAAAATGTTATATTTCCTACAGGGTCGATATTATGCTCATACAAAGTGTTAAAAAATCTCGTAGGATTGGCAATTCCCGCAAATGCAACATAGTTTTTGGATTTTTCTTGAAAAGTAAATTCATTTTTAATTCTTTCAACTTCAAAATGAAAATGTATAAATTTGTTCGGCTTTGGCTCTAAATAGAAATAATTAAAATGTTGATTTAATGGTATTAAAATCACATCAGCTCGGTTTATCGAAGTTATTGGCTCTCGCATAAGTATAAACTTATTCTTGTTTAATGAGTTAAGTAATTTATTATCAAGCAACAATATGTTTAAATCACGCTCAATCCATAAGTGTTGATAGCCATCATCGATAATAGCTATTTCAGGATTAATTGTTTTCTCTAAATTGTATAAAGCTCGGTATTTTTTGTCACTTATCGAAACAGGAATATTTAAATGATTAAAAAGGAGTAGAGGCTCGTCGCCAACTTGCTCTACAGTTAATTGGGAATAATTGCCTTGATGAATAATTAGATCACTGATTTGTAATCTTTTATAACCTTTCGCTACAATTCCAATTTTTTTATCCATAGGTAAAAATTCATTCACAAGCGCGGATATTAAAGGTGTTTTACTCGTTCCGCCAAAGCTGAGATTGCCAACAGATATAACTTTGCAATTAGATTGTAAACGAAAATATTTTCTATTACTTTCAGCAAAGTTGTGAATATTTATTATTGGTGATTTTGTAAACCTTTGCAACCGTCGATTAATAAAGAAGGTCCATATTTTATTTATCAATTTATTCATAATTCATTTCTAATTCAATTGACTGAATCAATGCTTCAATATCTTCTCTTGTGGATTCTGGTGGAACTATAATGGGATTGGATATGTTGATTTCAATAGTGGTAAATGGCAAAGGCAACTCAAAATTATCCCAACTCTTTTTAAATATTCTTTTGTTTGAGTTTTTTATTTGCAGAAATTGAATGGGAACATCTGCACGAAAAGCGGCAACGACGGCACCAGGCTTTAACTTAAATTTAGGACCACGAGGACCATCAGGAGTTATAGAGACGTTATTCAATTTCGCAGATTCCACTATTTGATTAAGCAATTCCTTGCTATTTTTGTCGGAAGAACCTCTAATGAAAGATAAACCCCACTTTGTTAATAAATCCACAAGGTATTGTCCGTCTCGGCTTGGGCTTACGACTGCATAATATTTCCCCTTTTTTGAGAGATATTTCCATCCCGAGAGTAAATAAGTGTGCCAAAAAATTATAACAGAGGGGCTAGGTTGTAAATTTCCTGTCACCTTAAACCTCCAAGTTTTGCTCGCAAGATTCAAAAGGAAAATTAATATTTTTGTCAGAATCAATTTCAATTGATTATCCTAAATACGATAATGTAAGTTCAGCAACCCTTTCTGAGGCACTTTTTCCTAGTAAACTACTTTTAATTTCTTCGAACATCTTTTGCTTTCGAATGTACTCTTCTTCATTTGAAATTAGATTATTTATCGATTTTTCAATGTTCTTTGAATTCATTTGATATTGTATTAATTCATCAACTACTAATTTATTGCTTAAAATATTGACAATCGAAAAATAAGGAACTTTGGTTAATCTTTTGCCGATCAGATAATTCAACCAAGAAGTTCGATAGAACATTATGAATGGCAACCCTAAAAGTGCAGCTTCCAAGTTGGAGGTGCCCGATTTTATTAATCCGATTTTAGAAACCTGCATTAGTTTATGGGAATCTTTTTCTATGCTGTAACGCTTGATTTGGGGGAAGTTGTCAACTACAAATTTTTGTATATGTTGGGGAATTGAGAATAAAATTTCAAAGTTTGAATAACTAGACTTAAATATCTCACAATACTTTAATAATGGTCGTAAATGTAGTTCAATTTCTTGTTTTCGGCTACCGGGCATAATTAGCAAATTATTTTCCCTTTCGTTAAATTTTTTAATATGTTCATTGAAAATGGAATTATCCAGCAAGGGATGACCAACAAACTCAGTATTAATATTATAATTCTTGAAAAAACTTTCCTCGAATGGAAAGACTGCAAGTAATTTATCAACTGTTTGTCTAAGCTTCACTGCTCTTTTCTGACCCCATGCCCATAGTTGTGGGGCAATATACCACAGAACTTTAACATTTTGCTCCATGCATATTTTTGCAATTTCTAAATTAAAGCCAGGATAATCTACAGGAATAAATAGAGATATGTCTTCGTTCTCGATGATTTTCTTGATTTTTCCTTTTAATTCAAGGAATATATCGATATTTTTCAACACTTCCCAAAAGCCCACAACTGAAATTTTGGACAAATCTATTACCTTTTCCAAGCCAACTTCAGTCATTTTTTTCCCACCAATTCCAACAAACTTTATATCTGGACGTATGTCCAGTAATCTCTTCATTACCTTTGCTGCGTGTATATCACCAGAAGTATCGCCTGCTATAATTAAGATTTTGGTCACAACAAATCCATTTTTTTCAAAATTAATGTGGAAAAATTGAATATCAATTAAAATACAAATTATTTTATTTTAGTTTTTCATAAAATGGTAAAACACAAAATGAAATTTATACATCTTCATAATCATTCTCATTACTCAATACTTGATGCAATCACCACACCCAAGGAGTTGGTGAAGGCTGCCAAGGAAGATGGAATGGAAGCAATTGCTCTAACTGACCATGGAGTAATGTTTGGTTTAATGGATTTTCAGAAGCAGGCAAAGGATTACGGAGTTAAACCACTATTTGGCATGGAAGCATATATTGCCGAAGCAAGCAGATTCGACAGAATTCAAACAAAAAAGAATCAAGGAACAAGAAATTATTATCATTTATTATTATTTGCCAAGGACATTACAGGGTATCGAAACTTAATAAAGTTGACGAGTTTGGCTTTTTCGGAAGGATTTTACTATCGCCCAAGAATAGATAAACAATTACTCGAAAAACATAAAGATGGTTTGATTGCAACCAGTGCTTGCTTGGGAGGAGTGGTTGCTGCCCACATTTTAGATGGAAAAATAGAAAGGGCAATTTCGGAAGCTCGTTATTATAAGGATTTATTCGGAGATGATTTTTATATAGAGTTGCAAAACCACCATTATTCCGAAGATGAAATTGCTTTAAAAGAGTTGCCCCGAATTGCCGAAGAACTAGATTTAAAATTAATCGCCACAAATGATATTCATTATCTGAAGAAGGAACATGCAATATCGCACAATGTACACTTACTGATTAAAGACACAAATGCCGCAAATGCCGATAAAGTGGATATAAATGCTTTACGATATAAAACGGACGAATTTTATTTCCGTTCAACCGAAGAGATGATTGATCTGTTCAAGGAATATCCCGAGGCAATTACCAACACCGTGGAAATCGCAGATAAATGTGATTTTAAAATTAAGTTCAGTATATCGATGCCAGCTTATCAAATTCCCGTACAATCCAAAGCTTTGGATTTGGAAGGACATTTGGAAGAAGTTGTATGGGAGGGTATCCGCAGTCGATATGATGAAATTGATGAAAAAATTACCAACCGAGTTAATTACGAGCTTTCTGTAATTAACAAAATGGGTTTTGCTAATTATTTTTTAGTTGTAGCCGATTTAATTAAAGCTGCACGGAAACTTGGTATAATGGTTGGTCCAGGTCGAGGTTCTGCTGCAGGTAGTATCGTGGCGTATGCTTTGGAGATAACGAACGTAGAACCATTGGAGGGTAATTTGCTTTTCGAGCGTTTTTTAAATCCCGATAGAGTATCCTTACCCGATATTGATATTGATTTCGACGACGAGAAGCGCGAGCAGGTAATAAAATATTGCCAGGAAAAATACGGTGATCAATCTGTTGCTCAAATTATAACTTTTGGTAAAATGTCGTCGAGAATGGTTCTCAAAGATGTTGGGAGGGTGCTTAATGTTCCATTAAGCGAAATTAACAAAATTACGGTAAAAATTCCTGTAAAATTTGGTAAAGTAACTCAATTAAAAGATGCTTTGGAACTTGTGGATTTGAAATATGTTAAGGAATCGAAAGATCCGAAAATAAAAGAACTGATAAAACATTCATTAGTGCTGGAAGATAAAATCCGATCTGTTGGCACTCACGCCGCTGGAATTGTAATCACTCCCGAGGAAGTTACCAATCATGTCCCTATTTTCCAAAATCCCAAAGGAAGTGGAGCGGCAACTGATTATGCCACACAGTACTCAATGAATTACCTCGAAGATGCTGGTGTTATTAAAATGGATTTTCTTGGTTTACGAACATTATCAATTATCGAGCGTACAACTAAAATGATTAGAGAAAACTATAAGGTTGATATAGATATCGAGAAAATTCCCCAAAACGACAAGAAAACCTATGACTTAATTTCCGAAGGAAAAACACTTGCAGTATTCCAATTCGAATCCAATGGTATGCAAGAGTATTTACGACAGCTAAAGCCACATTCTTTAGAAGAATTATCGGCAATGAATGCACTGTATCGGCCGGGTCCTATGTCGCAAATCCCACTTTTTATTTCACGTAAACATGGTGACCAACCTATAGAATATCTCCATCCAATAATGGAATCCGTCTTATCCAATACTTTTGGAATTCTTGTCTATCAAGAACAAGTTATGGAACTAGTTCAGAAAGTTGCCAATTTCTCTTTGGGCGAAGCAGATGTACTAAGACGCGCAATGGGCAAAAAACAACGTGCTGAAGTCGATAAAATGAAACCAAAATTTATGGATGGTGCACTATCAAACGGAGTGAGCAAGGAAATTGCTGAGCAAATCTTTGAATTAATCGATAAATTTGCCGATTATGGTTTCAATAAATCCCATTCATGGGCGTACTCTTGGGTTGCCTACCAAACAGCATATCTCAAAGCAAATTATCCTGCTGAATTTTTAGCTGCAAACATGACAGCGGAATTAAATAATCAGGATAAGATTGTAGAATTAATCGACGAAGCTAAATCTTTGGGAATAGAAATCCTTCCTCCAGATATAAATAAATCCGAAGCAACTTTTACGGTTAAGGACAATACAATTTATTTCGGCATGGCAGCAGTTAAAGGAGTTGGTATTAAATCAGTGGAAAATATTGCCGAAACTCGCTTTGAGAAGCCTTTTACAAGTTTCTATGATTTTATTAAGCGAACTGACCAAAAGCAGGTTAATAGAAGGGTATTGGAAGCATTAATTTTTGCAGGTGCATTCGATTCCTTCACTGGCCTGAAGCGTCGTGCTTTATATGAAGCAATCGATGATGCTTTGGAATTTTCGAAGTCTAAATCCAAAAATGAAGGTTTAACAAGTATTTTCGAATCTGATGTTACTGGAGTAGATTCGTCAGTTATCGAACCCGAACTTCCAAACGTCAAGGAATGGACTGAGCGAGAAAGATTAGAGCACGAAAAAGAAGTACTCAATTTCTATGTTACTGGCCACCCATTAAAAGAATTCGATGTTATTGTAAAGTCCTTTTCGAATACAACATTAACCCGAATCAAACTTGGCAACGAAGAAGAGGACACTCCAGAATTACCCGAACAAGTCAGATTTTGTGGTTTAGTATCGAGTATAAGAACCAGACGCGATAAATCGAACCGTTTGATTGCCTTTGTTATGGTCGAGGATTACTACGGAAAAATTGAGTGCATTTTCTGGAGCGAATCTTATGCAAAATTTCAGCACCTATTGGTGGAAAATTCTACTGTTACTATTGTTGGAAAATTGGATGCAAACGACCCTAGTGCTATCAAAATCGTTGTTTCCGATGTATTTACTTTTCCCGAAACAATAGAAACGTTTGCTACAGGATTGATTTTAACACTAAACAAAACTATGATAAGTCGTCAAGAATTAGAGAAATTGAAGGATCTTCTCGAAGTGAAGCAAGGCGGTAAACTAAAATTAGTATTCGTACTCAATGGGGACGAAAAAAACGCTGATAAATATATTTCCTTCAACAATTTTATAAATTTTAATAATTTACCGAAACTAAAATCGTTAAATTTCGTAAGATATTATAAGTTTACAACTGAATGAGGTTAAAATGGTGAAGAAAATTGTTGCATGGTCAATTGCGTTGTTAGCTGGTTTTTTTATCATAAGGGTAATCTTTTGGCTAATTAGCATAACATTCTCATTGGTGTTCTGGCTTCTTCTAATTGGATTGGTTGTTCTTGTTGCATTGCCAATAAAAGCGGCTATATACAAAGCACTATTTAAGAAAAACGAATAAAAGTGCAGCCTTTTTTAATCTTATTGCTACTAACATCCTACTCAATGTTTAATTGTTTTAATTTTCTATTAAATTAATTTGATTGTTTTTAGTTCAAACTTAAATTATATTTACTTCGTCCTAAAATATAAAAACGGAGTAATTTTATGAGTTTTTCAAGATTGTCCCTAATATTTTTATTATTATTGACTTTACAAGTTAAAAGTAATAGTAATCAATCAATATTGGAGCTACCTAAAAATGACAAAGGGTACCTGCTTCCTGTACTTGGATATAGCTATGATGCTTTGGAACCATTCTTCGATACAAAAACAATGGAAATTCATCATACAAAGCACCATCAATCCTACATAAACAATTTGAACAATGCAATAACAGGAACTGATGCCATTAATACTTCTTTGGAAGATATTATAAAAAATATATCAAAGTACTCACCAACAATTAGAAATAATGGAGGGGGACATTGGAATCATGCGATTTTTTGGAAATTATTGAAAATTAATAATGGAGCCATTCCGAAAGGAAAGCTTCTAACACAAATTCAACAGGATTTTGGTTCTTTCGAGAATTTTAAAGTGGAGTTTACGAAAGCTGCATTGAGTAGATTTGGTTCTGGATGGGCATGGTTGGTAATTAGCGATGGAAAGTTAAAAGTAACATCAACCCCAAATCAGGATAATCCTCTTATGGATGTTGCCGAAGTTAAGGGTAATCCATTGATTGGACTTGACGTATGGGAACATGCTTATTACCTGAAATATCAAAACCGCCGTAATGAATTTGTCGAAAACTTTTGGAATGTAGTTAATTGGGAGTATGTCGAGCAACTTTATAACGAATATTTGAAAAAATAAATTGAAAAGAGCAATTTTTCCTGTTAATTCAGTTGATTACTGATTAATACATCCGATTTATTTATATCTAGATTCTTCGCCTTGTGGTGCTTTGAAGGACAATTGAAATATAAAAAGCCACACTTTAATCGTGTGGCTTTTTTTTATTAAGATTTATATTTTTGCACTGGATTACGACATTAGAATATTGATAGCTGCAACTGCTATCATATCTTCCACACTTGCTCCACGGGATAAATCGCAATATGGTTTTGCCAAACCTTGAACGAATGGTCCAACAGCATCGGCACCGCCTAATCTTTGGGTTATTTTGTAACCTATGTTGCCGGCATCCAAATCTGGAAATACCATAACGTTTACATTGCCCGCAACTTCGGAACCTGGGAACTTGCGTTTTCCGATATTCGGAACGATTGCTGCATCAAATTGCATTTCGCCATCTACTGCAAGATCTGGCGCTTTTTGGCGAACAATCTGAGTTGCTGTTCTTACTTTTGCAACATCATCATGTTCGGCACTGCCATTAGTCGAAAAGGACAACATACCGATTTTTGGTTCAATACCTGTTACAGATTTAAAGTTACGAGCAGATGTGATTGCAATATCTGCCAATTGTTCAGCATTTGGTTGAGGGTTGACAGCACAATCTGCAAAACAATAAATTTTATCGGGCCAAACCATTAAAAAATAGCTAGAAACTATCGATATTCCAGGAGCAACACCTACAGTGTGAATCGAAGCTCTTAGAATATCGCCGGTTGATGACACATTACCACCCACAACTACGTCAGTTTTGCCTGTATCCAACATCAAACCTGCAAAATACAATGGATTTTTAACTGTTTCTTTTGCCTGTTCAATTGTTAAACCCTTGGATTTTCTTTTTTCAAATAATAGATTAGCAAATTCTTCCAACCAAGAAGAATTCTCTGTATCGATTATTTCTATTCCATCCAAACTTAGATTATTTTCGGTAGCAACTTTATTTATCTCATTTGGATTTCCAGTTAAAACTGGTTTTGCAATTCCTTCTTTATACAAAAATGCGGCAGCTTCGATAGATCTAGAATCAGCTGCATCTGGATAAACCACTGTTTTGTTTAAAGCTTTTGCTTTATTTAACATTTCCTGAACAAATGGACTCATAGTTATTTTTCTCCTATATTATGGTAATGGTGCATTTAGTACAACACGACAAGTATCGCGAGCGAGAATCAATTCTTCGTTAGTAGGTATTACATATACTTTAACCTTGCTGTCTTTGGCGCTAATAATGCCTTCTTTGCCACGAATCATTTCGTTGTTGAGTTTATCATCCAGTTTTATTCCCAAGAACTCCAGACCCTCGCAAGCTTCGCGACGAATCATAGCTGAGTTTTCGCCAATACCAGCAGTAAAGCAAACAGCATCAGCTCCGCCCATCTCTGCCATATATGCACCAATATATTTGCGAACACGTGCTGCAAACATATCGATTGCCAACTTAGCACGGCGGTCTTTATACTCGTTCCATTCAAGTTCAAGGTCGCGTAAATCATGCGTCAAACCAGATATGCCTAATAATCCTGATCGTTTGTTTAATAATTGCAACACTTCTTCGAGTGTGGAATTTTCTTTATGTGCAATGAATTCAACAACTTGAGGATCCAAATCGCCACAACGAGTACCCATCATCAATCCATCTAATGGCGACATACCCATTGATGTATCCATCGATTTTCCATTTTTAATAGCACAAGCAGAAGCGCCATTGCCTAAGTGCATACTTATGATATTAACTTTATCTCTACTTATATTTTCCATTTTTCTGTATCGATAAGCGATATAACGGTGCGAAGTACCGTGGAAACCATACTTACGAATTTTAAACCTTCTATATAATTGATAAGGTATTGCGTAGAGGAACGAAAGCTCAGGCATAGTTGAATGGAAGGCAGTGTCGAATATAGCTACTTGTGGTACTTTTGGACCAAATACGTCTCTTGCGGCATAGACACCTTTTAAGTTAGGTGGATTATGCAATGGAGCTAAATCGATATTATCTTCGATACTTTTAATTACTGCATTATCAATTCTCACCGATGAAGTAAATTCTTCACCTCCGTGAACTGTTCTGTGGCCAACTGCATGTATGTCTTCGATTCCTTCAATTCCAGGAATGCCAGTATTTGGATCCACAATCCATGCTAAGCAGTGATTTAATGCTTGTTTGTGATCTTTAATAGGAGCAGCTGATTTGAATTGACCTTTACCAACTACTTGATATGAAATCAAAGCCTGACTGCCAATTCGTTCAATTAAACCTTTGGCAAGCATTTCATCTTCGCCTTTTTCAATCATTTCTAAATCTGTTCGGATGATTTGGAATTTCAGTGAGGAACTTCCAGTGTTGAGAACTAATATATTCATCTTTTACCTTTAAGAATTATTTACTTATAATAAATACAAAATTACTCATTTTATATTAATTTATAAATTAATTTTTATTAATAATTTAAATCCAATTTTCAAATTGAATATTTATTATTTTAATGGCAGAAGAGATTAATAATGCAAAAGATTATCTAAATTTTGCGTGGTAAGAAAAGTTAAATTCCACAGTTTAGTAAAAATAACACATGAATTAAAAATCTTTTATAATAAAAATCAGGTTTGCGAGATTTTTAGCCCAATAATACCCACTATTATCAACAAGGCTGAAATCATTCTCCACAATGTTGCAGAATCTCCAAAAAAGAAAATACCGATGAAGAGAGTACCTACTGCACCAATTCCGGTCCACACAGCATAGGCAGTACCAATAGGTATTTCGCGTTGAGCTAGCCATAAAAATATTCCACTGAGAGCCATAGATACAATTGCTATCAATATCCACAATAATTTATTGTTTGTTGTCTGAGAAAGTTTAAATCCCAAGGGCCAACCTATTTCGAATAATCCAGCGATAATTAAATAAAACCAACACATAGTCGAAAAAATGTTATACTAATGAATTTTTAATTGCATAATGCGTGATTTCTGCATTTGTCTTCATTTTCATCTTTTCCAATATACGGATTCGATAAGTACTTACAGTATTTACACTTAAATTCAACTCACGGGCAATATCCGAAATTGTCTTGCCCATTGCAATGAAGCATAACACTTGAAACTCTCTGTCGGACAATACGTCGTGAGGGAGTGATTTGTTTTCGGTGGAAACAGAAGTTGCCAATAAATCTGCCAAACTGGGAGAAATATATTTTTTACCTTGTGCAATTCTTCGGATAGCAGAAATTATTTCTTCTGGTTCGGATTGCTTATTGATATATCCAGCCGCACCTGCTTTAAGAACTCTAATTGCATATTGTTCTTCGGGAAATACTGTAAAAATTAAAACAGGAAGGTCGGTTTTTACATTTTTTATCTCTTTTAAAGTCATTAAGCCATCTTTACCCGGCATTGAAATATCCAAAAGAACCACATCATACTTAAAATTTTGAATTTTTTGAAGTAATTCATCACCAGAAGAAGCCTCATCGGTTACGATTATATCTTCGGTTTCCTCAAGTATTTGTGCAAGACCTTTGCGTACCACAATATGGTCGTCCACTATTATAACTCTGATCAATCTTGTTGAAGACATCTATTTTTTCCTTATTTTATTGCTACGGTTAATGTTATTGTTGCACCAACATTTATTACACTACTTAATATAAGTTTTCCTCCAATAAGTTTTGCCCGTTCATTCATACCAATCAAACCTAATGATGTTGGACTATTGAGATGTTCTTTTTTAATCCCAATTCCATTATCAGAAACTTGTAGTTCCAGAATATTGTTTTCAATAGTCAGATTTATATCAACCCTTGTTGCTTGGGAATGACGGGCAATATTGGTTAATACTTCCTGAAAAATTCTGAAAATTGCGATAGTTTTATTTTCTGGAATTTCCACATCTTCGTCGGGCAATGAGTACTTACATCTTATTGAAGTTTGCCTTTGAAATTCTTTAGCTTGCCACTCCAAAGCCGCAATCAACCCAAAATGATCAAGAATGGAGGGTCGCAATTGTGCCGAAATTTGTTGAACGGTTCTAATTGTTTCCTCAATGTGCTTCATCATATCGTTCAATCGTGATATTAGCATTTCTTCGCGCATAAATCTTTTCTTTATCAGCAAATTCATATCTAATTTTAAAGAAGTAAGAGCATGACCGATTTCATCATGAATTTCGCGAGCCATATTTTTTCGCTCTTGTTCGCGTGTTTTTTCTAAATGATTAGCCAGATGCAGTGCTTGGTTCTTTTCGTTGATTAAGTTTAATTTAAACTGCTTTTCCTTATTTATGTCTTTAATTAGACAATGATAGTATATTTGCTCGTTCTTTTTAATTTTTTTAGCATATTCTTCAACCCAAAATATTTCATCGTCGTTATTCATAAGTCGATATTCCAATTTTTGTATAATATTGTTCTCGACAATTTTTTCATGAAATATCTTAACTTCGTCCAAGTCATTTTCGGAAACAAAGTCCAGATAGCTTTTGTTTTTCATTTCGCTAAGACTAAATTGTTTCTGTACAAAAGTGTTTTTATAAACCTCTATTATAGCATAATTTTTGTCGACAAGTATTTCGAAAATTGGTTCGAAAAGTTGTAGTATTTCATCAGCTAATGACTTTTTGGATTCTACTTCATCAGTTATTAAATGGGAATTTCCCCAAAAAATCAAGTTGTTTCCCTCGAACGTTGTACCAATTATTGGAACTTTTTGATAAGTTTTCTCATTTAAACTAATTTCAAAATGACCAATACTCCATCTTTCCCGTTTAATATTTTTAACAAAATGTTCAAATCGACTTACATCTTCCAGCCATACCAAAGATTTGATATTGACTAATTTTTGATTGTTTATATTATTTGAATAGCGAATTACCTCGAATTTGTCGCTGAAAATAATGTAATAGTCAATGGAATTTTCATTAATATATTTTAATAGATCTCTCATTGATGTTTTCCGTTGATAATGTTATTAATCATTCGTATCATAATAAAGAGATTGTCGCTACCGAAGGATTTGATTTGTTCGTCGGCATACATTAATTCATTTATAGCATTAGCGATATTGCTTGGATTGAACTTCTTCAATGCTGATAAATAATCATCAAGAAAAAAAGCATTTACTCCTAGTTTTTGGGCTAGAGAATATTTGTTTTGATTAATATCCATTTCGGATAATTTGAAAAGTTGTAGGAAAAATTTTTGAAGAATACTAATAATCAACATTTCCTGTCTATCATAAGCAAGCAATTTATTTAGGGTCTGAATTGAGTTCTTCAAATCACGATTCATAACGAATTTTTGTAAATCGAAGACTGTAAGCTCTTTAGAGCTTCCCGAAACTTCCAATACATCTTGCAAAGTTACTTGTGTGCGACCATCCATAAAGATTTGAAGCTTTTCTAGTTCATTCCATAATGTACGTAAGCTTTCCCCAGCCCGAGATATCAACATTTGAGATGCTTCAGGGTCGATTTCGAGTTTCATATTTTTCGATGTTTTTTTCACCCAGGATTCATACTCCGATTGCCATACCTTAGGATACTCAACCCATACAAATTTTTGAGTAATTAGGTTGTAGGGATAACTAAGATTGGAACTTTTAATTTTCGACTTACTCAATCCATTTAAGTTACTATTGTTTGATTGGAGAACTAACATCGTATTTTCATTGGGATTATGGAGGAAATTATAAAACCTCGAATTCTCAATATTTTTCTTTTGAATTTTTCCTATTGATTTGTCAAATTCTTTGATGAGAACGAGTTTTTTATCACCAAAGAACGATGATGTATTTGCAAAGTTGGCAATGTCCTCCAAACTAACTTCATTACCATCGTATTTTTCGAATTGGTAATTAATAGGTGGATTTGTAAACTTGGCAATCAGAACCTCAGTTGCTTTACTAATTAAAAATTCTTCCTCCCCAAAGATTAAAATTACTGCTGGAGGGTTGTTTTCGTTAATTATTTTTTTAATTGATTCGGGCATTTTATTCCATCACTAATATCTTCATAGGTAATTCGCTGTTATCTACAAATCTGAATAATGCTTTAATGCTATCTGTTGTTAAGGTTTCGCCACGCGCAACTATCAACATACCAAAGGAAGTATAATAATCTTCTGCGATTTTCATTCCTGGTTCTAATTGATTTACTGCAAGTCGTATTATTGTTTTCTCACCTAATGCTCTTCTTTCAGAAGTTTCGATTTCCAATAGAGCTTCTACAACTTTAGCTTCGAATTGTGAACCACGCTTGCTATATAAAAAATTCATCACATTGTTGAAACGTTCTTTAGTATTATCTAAGAATGTTTGTGAATTAATGTTTTGAATAGACTGGTTATTTCGTTGATTAATAGTTTTTCTTTTGAAAATTGCATTGTGATAAATATTTACGACAGAAATTATTTTTGCTCCATAATGGATTTTTTCACTGGTAAGTCTATAAGGAAACCCGGTTCCATCCATTTTTTCGTGGTGAAAGAGAACCATTTTGGCAATTTCGCTAAAATGAGGATTAACGACCAAAATGTTAAAAGCAATCTCGGGATGTTTGGAATATATTTTAAATTCGTTTATATCCATTTCATTGGAATTCTTGAACAATAAAGTATCACTGAACCCGATTTTTCCCAAGTCGTGGAGTTGCGAAGCAATTTTCAACTCCGTTAAACTTTCATCTTTCAAACCTAATTCATTGCCAATCCTTTCTACTTTTTCGGCAATAAACCGAGAATGACTACCATCATAAAATTTTTCGGTCATCAAAACAATTCTGTTGAGAATTTCGAGTGTTGATAAAAAATTCTCAGCAAGCTGATCACTTAGTTGTTCAATTAAATTGTCTTTGTCGTCAAAATTTTCCATAAAAATTTCTATAATTTTAAATCCTATAATTTTAGAATTTTTTCGTCAACACCAGCCTTAAAATTCGCTAATCTTGCAGCTGTGAACAAATAGTCAGATAATCTATTTACAAATTTAATAATAACCAAGTTAACATAGTCACTTTCGATAAGGCTAATTATTAACCTTTCACTGCGTCGGGCAACTGTCCTGGCTAATTGAAGCATCGATGATGAATTAGTTCCAGTTGGATAGATAAAATTCTTCAGTGGAGGCAACTCTTCATCATATTTATCAATCAGCGTCTCTAAAAAGATTATGTCTTCTTCTTTAATTCGCTGGATAGGAAACAAAGGTGTAGGATTGCTTGGAGTGGCTAGATCAGTTGCCAATCTAAAAAGAGTATGCATTATTTTTTCCAAATCATTTTTTAAATCATCGTTTAGCTCCATAGAATAGCACACACCAATTATCGAATTTAATTCATCAATAGTGCCGTAGCATTCCACCCGTAAATCATTTTTAGATACCCGTACTCCATTAAATAAACCAGTTGAGCCATCATCACCTGTTTTTGTATAAATTTTCATAAATTTGTACTTTTATTATTTAACTATAACTAAATTAACTAAAAAATATTATTATGCTAACAAAAATTAATCTATTGTTTATTGGCGATATAGTTGGGGAAGATGCCCTACCCTTTCTAAAAAATA
The DNA here is from genome assembly GCA_964405755.1 of uncultured Chloroherpeton sp. Taxonomy (GTDB): domain Bacteria; phylum Bacteroidota; class Ignavibacteria; order Kapaibacteriales; family UBA2268; genus GWF2-33-9. The sequence continues at coordinate 8,065 of CAYOPF010000016.1, read as the reverse complement.
ATTTGGACAAAATCAAAACGAAATATAAAACAAACTTTATTATCGTTAATGGCGAAAATATCAAGGAAGGAAAAGGGATAACAGAAGTAGAAGCTAATTTTCTTTTTGGATTAGGGGTGAATGTGATTACAACAGGCAATCATGTTTGGGATAATTGGAAAGCCCGTCCATTACTATCGAGGGAATCGAAAGTAATCAGGCCATTGAATTACCCTCCAAATAATCCTGGTTTTGGCTATACTATTGTTGATATAGAACCTGGTGTGAATATTGCTGTAATGCAGCTTCAAGGTCGTTCATTAATGACACCTATAGATTGTCCGTTTCGTACTGCAGACCACTTTCTGAAATCGATTCGAGAAAAGACCCAAAATATTGTCGTCGATTTTCATGCAGAAACGACTTCCGAAAAAATGTCGTTAGCATGGTATCTGGATGGTAAAGTAAGTGCTATTGTTGGTACCCATACTCATATTCAAACAGCAGATGCACAAATTCTTCCAAACGGAACAGCATATATAACAGATGTTGGTATGACCGGACCTTACAATTCAGTCATAGGAATGAGTAAAGAAGTATCTATTAAAAGGATGTTGCTGCAAACTCCCCAAAAATTTGAATTAGCAACGGGTGATTTAAGAATTTCTGGAGTTCATATTGAATTAGATAATTTAACACACCAAGCTATGAGTATTCAGCCATTTATTATCCCAGAATTTCAGAAAGTAGCATTTGTTTAAGATGAATATACTCGTTGCAACAAATAATAAACATAAATTGAAAGAAATAATGGAAATTTTCGATAAGGAATTTTCAATTAATTTCAACTGGATAACCCTCGAAGATCTAACTGATTCAAAATTTGAGGTTGAGGAGACTGGAGTAACGTTCTCGGAAAACTCGAGAATAAAAGCAGTTGAATATTTCAATAAATTTAAAATTCCAACAATAGCCGACGACTCGGGATTAATTGTGGATCAATTGGGTGGTCAGCCTGGTGTTCATTCAGCTCGTTATTCCGGAGACAATGCCACAGACGTATCCAATAGAAATTTGATTAAGTTCAGACTTGCAACAATAGGCGTACAGAAATCAAGTGCCAGATTTGCCTGTGTCATCAGTTTTTTTGATGGACAAAATCTAATTCAAGCTGAGGGATATTGCGAAGGTAAAATTATTGATTATGAAAAAGGAACCAATGGCTTCGGCTACGATCCGTTATTTATACCAAATGGATACGAAAAAACATTTGCCGAGTTGGATTCTGATACTAAAAACCAAATTTCGCATCGGTCTGTTGCGATAAAGAATCTGGTAGAAAAACTGAAGAAAGAAAAATTCCAATAGTTGAGTACTAACCAACAAATAGAGCCAAATCAAAAAAAGAAAAGTTCATTATTAAAGAACCTAATTACCTTTATTATAGTTGCAATATCTATATATTTTGCCTTCGGTGGAATTGATTATTATCTTTTGTGGTATTACATAGTTTCCGCAAATTTTCTTTATTTAATTCTTCCAATACCGGTTATGATCATATCACATTGGATAAGGGCAGTAAGATGGAAAACTTTACTTTCTCCTATCCATCAAGGTGCATCTGTCCGAAATTTATTTGCTAGTGTCATGATTGGTTATGCAATTAATAATATATTGCCTCGTGGTGGAGAAATTGTTCGTCCTTATGTATTCTCACAACAAGAAAAAATATCGTTTTCGAGTACATTTGCAACAATAATTCTAGAACGAATTTTAGATGTCATTACTCTATTAATGCTTTTAGGACTAACATTTTTAATCCACGAAGATAAAATGGTTGCTCTTCTACCCCAAAATTTTGATGTTGCTAAAATTTCTTATCTGGGTATTCTGATTATAATCACTATAATTTTTGCTTTTTATCCACCTATAACAGAATGGTTAATTAAAAAAATAATCAGACCATTTTCTAACAATATTGCTGATAAACTTAGTGATATCTTTTTCAAATTTCGGAAAGGATTTGCAATAATTAAAGCACCTAACCTATATGCCAAAATAATTGCGGAATCCCTAATTATTTGGTTTTTCTATGCTTTGCCATTGTTCATAATGTTCTATGCTTTCAATTTTTCGAGTCAGGGAATGAATTTTTGGGATGCTATTTTATTATTGGTTGCATCGGGAATTAGCTTTACTATTGCACCCACTCCAGGCTCGATAGGTGTTTTTCACTGGATTGTTAAAATTATTTTGATGAAATTTTACGGAGTAAGTGGTGAGCAAGCACTTGCATATGCAACTGTCAATCATGGAATAAATTACCTTTTTCAGATTTTAATGGGCGGTTACTTTATTATTAAAGATCGCTCCTGGAACTTAATTTGGAATATAAATCTAACTAAAAAAGATAGTTAAACCCAATTTGCATTCCCAAGTATTTTAATAATGTCATCAATTAATCTCACCCCAAAATTGTCTAGAAAAAAGTAATAAAAATAGAGTTCTAGAATTATCTGAATGCTAATTTTCTTAGAAAGGAAGTTGCGGAGTAATTGGCATAATAGTTGCTTACAATCATTTAACAAAAATATGTATGAATTTGAAAAAAGTAATCATAATTATATCGTTACTCCTTGTAAATATAGCTTGGATGCAAGCACAAAGCATCAAGGTAGTGAGAAGTGATGTGGAATCTGCTCGGAGTGGATTTATAACTGCAGGATATGTCTTTGGCTTCGATGTTTATCTCGATAGCGTGTCGCGGTCCAATGGTGTGAGTTTTGAACTACAATGGGATACTCCTCAATATATACAGTTTTCGCAGTGGAAAATTGGGGATATCGGTACACGTGCCCAAGCTTATGTGATGGATAAAATTGACCAATTTGCAGGTCATATATATGCAGTAATAGGCACAGGGTTACAACTTGATTCCTCGATAATCCAAAATCCAAAAGTTCTTCGTTTGGAATTTGTATTACTTCAAAATGCTCCTGATGGTAGCAAGGTTACTTTCAAGTTCATCAAACCAACTGCAACTGCAATCATTGATTCGATTCCGCAAGTTGTTACACTAAAATCCGAAGATATTGTATTCAAATTCCATGGAATGGTGGACGTTTATCCAGGTGATTCTGATAATAATGGCACTGTGGACCAAAGTGACTTTACGCAAACACTGTTTTATTTAGGGATGGGACCTTTAACTAAGAGTGTGAGAACATTCAAGCGACAGTACGCAAGTGCATATTGGACAGCACAAAAATGTTTGAAGTGGGATGTGGCGTCTGCAACTTATGCCGATTGTGATGGTAATGGTGAAATCAATATGGATGACCTTTTAATAATTAGTTACAACTTAAATAAGAACAAAAAGCCATTAGTCCAGCAAAATGAATCAAACGACGGAAACGAAAAGGAAAGTTTAGATATATCTGAGGTTACCTCTTCTTCTGATAAATTACCTGTTGGCTTATTTGCAAATAAGGAATTAATTTCTGCGGCAATTAGTATTAAAGTAAATAGCGAAGATCTCGAAAAAATAGAGAAATTGATACCTTCAGACGAATTTGGAAATAAATCATATTTACACTATAAAATTTGGAATGATAGAATTAACATAGTAGTCGGCAGTAAAGATAACGTTGTAATTAACCCAAGAACCAATCAATTGTTTGATCTGTTCAATTTTGTTATGAAGGAGGGCAGCAAAACAATCAGCTATCAGATAATCGAAGCACGGGCTATAGACCAATTTGGAAATATTTTTTCCTTAGTTAATCCAACAAGTATTAATTTTGAAAATATAGAAAATCAAAAATCAGAGAATATTGTGAATATATCTTATCAAAATCATCAACTTTTTGTAAACCTTTTTGGCGAATATATTCGATCATTAAGTATCGTTGATTTGAATGGCAATACAATTAAAGCCTTTAATTATGAAGAAAGGACAGATAATGTCAATCTGGATTTATTGGATATTGTTCCCCAGATCTACTTTGTAACAGTAAAAACAATATCGGGTAAATACTTTGCCGAACCAGTAGTAATGATTAAATAAGTGCTTCGTTTCAGAATCAATATTTACTTCGGACTTTGAATTTCAGTTCAGACTCGGATAAACTTTTAACAGGAATTTTAAACACAACTTGAGAATTATTTTCGCGTTTAAAGTCGTAATTATTTTGTAAAATTTGCCAATCTCCCCACATCGAGCGGATTACTTCGACAACTATATCTTCCTTCTTACGATTTTTAATTTTAATGGAGTAGGTGTTTTCGGATACTCTATCAGAAATTCTTTCGGATTGCATAGTTTTATCTTCTACAACAATATCGAAAGCATTGCCGGTATTTATTCTAATCTTTTCACCAGTAGTAGTATGATCGATGAGTTGCTCACCAACAAATTCATTTGCATCACCTCTTTGTTTGAACATTTTAACTTTTCCCTTTGGGATAGGTAAACCAAGATTGTTATCTTTCGTATTCATAAATTCAATGAAGACTGCTACTTTTCCATCGGTATTGTAGGGGTAGGAATTGGAGTATATATATTTCTTTTCAACTTTGACAGAAGGAAGATTAAAAAGTGATATTTGCTTGATTTCATTATTTGCTATTGTAGTTGGATTATTAAGCTCGTAAATGTGGTATTCAAAAAATTCTTCCTGTTTAAATTCCGGTTCTGCCGCTTTCATTTCTGCTCGATACATTACTGCATCAACATATCCACGAAGTTCTTCCTGTAAAAATTTAACATCGCCTGCAATAAGTTTTAGGGTTGCATCGCGATAAGTGCCACCAGAATTGTTTTGAATACTAACCCAAGAGTTAAAACTCATCGATTTTTCATCTTTATCGAGTACACCAACGTATTCAGCATGCCAATTTATTGAGTTTGTCATATAACTTAGGTTTACGTCCTGATTAGAGCTAGTATTAGACATAACTTGCCAAACTAATGTTGGTTTTGTTATCAATTCGTCCCTTAAATTTTGCAGTTCTATCCTGTAATCATTAATATTTGGTAATGTAAGTATCTTATCGCTTGTTTGTAGAACAATTTCATTTCCATTGCTTGATAAAAGCTTCCCAGTAAATGAATTTTTCTCACCAACTACAGTAATTTCTCTATCTATAAATCGGTTAAGTAGCGAATTCATCGAAACCAAGTCATATTGATAATTTTGTTCTAAAACATTTCCGTTTAAAATTATATTAACCGATGTAGGAATTATTTTTGAAGGAATATCGGTGATTTTAATTGTATTCAATCCTTTTTGCAGTTGTACTTTTCTCGTCTCGTTCACAACACCAAAATCGTTGTTGTAAATTGTAATTGATGTTTTTTGCGAGTATGTTGAAATTGTTAAAGTTATAAGGCTGGTTAGCAATAATAAATACTTTTTCATTATCAAATCCGTTTTTAATATTGACAATATCATTAGGAAAATATTGCAATAATAATGGCACAATTTTTTCTAACTTATGCATTGACAAAAATGTTTTTATTTTAGAAGAATATTAACCAAATATATGAAAATAAAGAAATTAATTGCAAATAATATTAAAGAAGGAAAGCAAAAAGTAATCGACGAACTTGGTGACGATGCAGTTATTTTATCCAATCGAACAATTATTGATCCAAAAACCTCCAAAGAACTTGTCGAAATTGTTGCAGCAATCGATGATACGGAGCAAAAAAAACCTTCCTTCGATAAAATAGTTTTACCAAGAACAAATCCAACTTCCGACAAGGGACAGGATAAATTCCTAGAAGCGACAAATCGTATTTTCGACGAGATTGCAGAAGTTTCAAGTAAAGTCAGTTCAATTAATGAACAAATTAAGTTCAAAATTTTGAATACTTATCCCGATGAATTGAGATATTTTCATAAGAATCTAATAGAAAATGAATTTAGCGAAGAAACTGCATTGAATATTATATCGGAGATTTACCATCACTATCCAGGTAACGACAGAAACTCAATAGAAGAGCATTTTATAAGCATAGTTACAAGAGATATCAACTTCCTAGGTCATTTAAACAAAGATGTGAAACAAAGTATTGTTGTATTTATTGGTCCTGCAGGCTCTGGGAAAACCATGAGTTTGGTTAAAATGGCAACAATTGCTAAACTTGCATTCAATTCAAATGTGTCAATTGTTTCTACTGATACCTACAAGGTAAGTGGATTGGACCAGTTGCAGACCTATGCTTCGGTGGCAGCTATCCCATTCTCGAAAGCAGAGGACTTCGAAGAATTGAAAAGTGTATTAACCCACGAGTATAACAGAGATATAATATTTATCGATACTATAGGCAAAAGTATTAACGATGAAGAAAATATAATATATAACAAAGATTTAGTGAAGTTTATAGGAGCTAATCATATTTATCTCTGCTTGCCTGCAAACCTAACAAAGAAGAACTATCATCTTTACATTAAGAAATATTCTACAATTAATCCTACTGGTATAATTGCAACTAAATGCGACGAAACCCATTCTATCGGACAATTGTACGAAGCCCTTCGAAGCGAGAATATTCCTTTATCATATTTTTCCACAGGGCAGATGATTCCCGAAAATTTCGAACGAGCAAATCCAGATTATTTAGTTAAACTCTTATTGAAAAGTTAGAATGAAATCATTTGAAAACCAATATTTACCAAAACTACCATACATAATATCCATAGTAAGTGGCAAGGGAGGGGTAGGTAAGAGTGTTATTGCAGCAAATTTTGCAAATCAGCTTTCCAGAAATGGCATGAAGGTATTGGTTTGGGATGGCGATTTCCACTTTCCAAATCTCCATTTACTTTATGGTGTGGAACCGCCCATAAGAGCAAAGGAAATATATCAAAACCAACAGTTAATTCCAAGCAGCTTGTTTCGAATAACGAATAATTTGGATTTACTTGCCGATTATCCTGCCGAAAGTGTAGACGACGAAGTGGCAATTGATCCATTAATTGATATCTTTAAGTATTTACTAATAGAATCAGATTATGATTTTATAATTATTGATACATCAGCTGGCGTAAACGAAATGATGCTGAATTTTGTGAACTTTTCCAATACGATAATGATGATAATTAATGATGAGCCCTCCACATTACTGGATTGCTATGCATTATCCAAGATTTTACTCAACTTCGTTAAAAGTGACAAAATAAAAATATTAGTTAATAATGTTATCGATAGCGATGATTTTCAAGAAATTCACCGAAAATTATCATTGGTAACAAAGAAATTTCTTAAATTAGATTTCGAAGCTATTGGATTTATTCCATACAGTCGTATTGTTAGGAAATCAATATTAAATCAACAATTAATTTGTAATTTTGACGATGATGATATTACATTTTATCTGGACAGCTTAGTTAATTATTATATAAATGAATACAATTTATCCAAAATAGAAGTATAGTACAATGGCAAAAGATAAAGGAAATAAGGAAGAAAAACAAAAGCTCTCTAAGGAAGAATTGGCTGAGCAAAAAGAATTGCAGAAGCAAAAGAAAATTCGAGAGCAGGAACGTAAAAAGAGACAGCAGCTAAAACTAAAGCGGGCGAAAGAAAAGCAGCTCAATGAGATGAAACGTATTAAGATGCTAATTAATTTGCCCTTCAGGGTTATAATAAATATTAGCATAATCGCAGCTTTGTTATCTTTTTTAATTACTTATTTTATTTTGAATACCGATCCAATATCAACTGTAATAACTTCATTTTTTATTTTTACTTTAATTTATTTGGGAATAGGTATTGCAATAGTAGGATTCTTTTTACTTGTTTCCTTCGATAAAGAAAAAGAAATGAGGGAATTAGAAGCTGAACAGATTAGGTTACAACAAGAGGAAGAATCGAGAAAGCAAGAAGAAGAAATGAGAGAATTAGAATCAATCGAAAAAGAAATTGCGGCAAGCAGGTTCCAAACCGATAGAGCTAAAAAATATATGGAGTCGGAACCATCTTCGCAGAATAATACAATAATGGAGGATGATTTAGGGCCAGATTTATTAGGTCCATCCAACAATGAGTTTAATCCATTAGATGCATTTGCGGCAGAATC
>CAYOPF010000015.1:17471-33143 GCA_964405755.1 uncultured Chloroherpeton sp. | reverse complement strand
CTTGTTCTGGCATTTCAAACAATTCTGTTGAAATATGGATAACTACTGAAATGTTCTGGGATAAAAAGGATAGATACAATTTTGAATATATGTTGCAAGAATTATCGGATGTTTTTCATCATGAATGGGCACATAGTTGGCTTAGGTATAATATTATAGGATATGATAATTTTTCAAATTCAACACAAGAAAACATGGCAGATATAATAATGAATGATGTTAGGGGTAAACGCAATCAATACTCAATTCCTTTTAGATATACTGTTGTTCCATTATTTTCAAAAGGGTGGTCTTTTTACTATTTTTCAGATTGGGATAAATTTCAAGATGGTAATAAAAAAAGGAGGTAGTATGAAGTACAAAAATAATTTAGTTTCATTTTTGATAATAATATTTATATTTAACGGATGTGCTGTAATTTATCGACCAACATCATCAATTTATTTTTACATTAAATCAGGATTAATTACAAGTAAAGTAAAGAATAAAGAATTAATTAATTTTGTAGATTCCTTAATTTTAAACTACAATCATTATAATTTTTATATTCAAAAGAGTGAATTATGGGATAAAGAATATTCAGACTCAAAATTTCGACCATATTTGTCAGACTACTTTAAACAATGTTTAGAAATTGGATATACAATTACAGATGCATATTTATTTAAACTTAAAGATCAAGAAACAATAAGATATCGAGTATTAAATTACCACGATATTGTTGAAAGATATCCTAAACCAGATAGTCAAGAAGGCAAAGATGTTACTGAAATTTGTAATATTCATTTAGCTTTAAAAGATGCTAAAAGTAATTATCATGAGAATAGCAGTGATTTAGTAATTACTTTTTGTCATCGAAAAAATAACACGTGGTACTTTCGAATGATTGGTTATGAATTTTATTAAAATGTTAGATATGATTAAAATATTGACATTTTTCCATCATGAATGGGCACATAGTTGGCTGAAATTCTCATTCACTGATTATTATGACTTTCATGATGATATAAGAGAAGTAATGGCAGATGAAATTTCAGATACAATAAGAATAAATAATCATCAAAATCCAATTAATAGAACAGAGTATAAAGGACTTCATGGGTTGGTAGGTTATCCTTTTTATAAAAATAAAAAAAATAAATGGAATCCATTTAGGAGGTAGATTATGAGACGAAATATTATAATAATTTTAATGATATCAGTTATTATACCCTTACTTTTTAGTTGTTCAGCAATGAAAAATAAGAATGAAGAAAATAATAAAAATGCCAAACAAAAGATTTATTTTGATGAAATATATTCATTTATAGATGATATTATTAATAATTATCAAAATATTGATTCAGTAATTTTTAAGAGTCATTATTATGATAAAAATTATTCAATTATAAAATTCATGCGTGAAAGATTCTCAGATTATTTTAATGGACTGTCCAAAAATGGTTATGAGATTGATGAAATAGATTTTTTTAATGTAAATAACATGGAAAGATTTAGAAGAGGTGATGCAACTGAACGATACCCTGAATACGAAAGTAAAGAAATAAATGAAATAACACATATTTTCAATGGTTATGTTATTAAGAAAGGAATGATAAGAAACGATAATAACAATAATGGAGCAGTTATTTTCACTTTTGGCCTAAGAAAAGATGGAGTTTGGTATTTAAGATTAGTTGATTTTGAATATGTGATTTTGTGATTTTAAATAATTTTCACACATAAATTGAGGATATTTAAACGAATTCACAAATAAGCAGCAATTACGACTACAAACCGTTTGGTGATACGCTTTAGACGAGTGGAGCAGCGGAGAATGGCTGGAAGGGATTTAACGGGGAATCGAAAGACCTCGAGAGTTCGTTTATGAATATGGGAGCTCGAATATATGACCCAAGTATAGGTCGCTTTTTGAGTTTGGATCCTCTCTTTGAGGCATTTCCTAATCAGTCGCCATATAATTATGCTTTAAATAATCCTCTTTCCTACAAAGACCCATCGGGGCTTGCTCCAGAGAAAGAGAAAGGGGATCAGTATAATTTTTCAAATAATTTTGTAATTTTGTGTATAAAAAGGAGGATAATGTTATGAGACAAGTATTAATTTATCCAGGTGAGGATGGTTACTGGGTGGCTGAATGCCCTTCGTTACCGGGTTGTATATCTCAAGGAAGTAGCCGCCAGGAAGCTATCATAAACATACAGGAAGCTATTTCTTTATATGAAGAGGTTTTACGAAATGATGGATTGCACATTCCTGAAGATAAATTGGATTCCATTTTAATTTGTGTATGAGCAATTTACCTGTCATCTCTGGCGAGGAGTGTTTAAAACTTCTAATGAAAATCGGTTACCGTTTTCTTAGACAAAAGGGTAGTCATGTTGTAGTGCGTAAGGATGAACCATTTTCCCAAATTGTAATTCCCAATCATAAAGTACTGGACAGAGGTACGTTACGTGGAATTATTAAACAAACGGGTTTAAGTGTGGAAGAATTTAATAAGATAATTAAGACCTAATTCATTTATAAAATATTTAATGGGTGCAAGGGTGTACGACCCACAAATTGGTAGATTTCTTTCGGTGGATCCACTTTTGGATGTATTTCCAAGCCATTCGCCGTATTCGTATTCGTTCAATAATCCCATTTCGTACACTGACCCATCGGGGCTCGCTCCAGAGAAGGAGAAAGGTGGTGGGAATACAGTAAATAAAAGATTAATCTTAATTATTTGCCATGCTCCGAAAGCCAGCGATCTGCGTCGATAGATGCAGCGCAACCACTTCCTGCGGCAGTTACTGCCTGACGATAAATCGGATCTTGGACATCACCGCATGCAAAAACTCCCGGAATATTTGTATATGTCGATTTCCCTTCGGTTATCAGATAGCCAACGGAATCTGTTTTCATTTCATCCTTGAATAAATCTGTGTTTGGAGTATGGCCGATTGCCAGGAATACACCATCAATTGGCATATCAGTTATTTCGTTAGTTTTTGTGTTTAGCAGTTTTACTCCTGTTAGCGACTTTGCAAAACCTTTTGCTTCGCCATAGAATTCGTCGATAACTACATTTGTCAATATTTTTATTTTTGGATGATTTTGTGCCCTTTGTAACATAATTTTGGAGGCACGGAAATCATCACGACGGTGAATTAAAGTAACTGAGTTTACTAAGTTAGCTAAATATAGTGCGTCTTCCATTGCAGTATCGCCACCTCCGACGACTATTACGTTTTTGCCGCGATAAAAGAATCCATCGCATGTGGCACATCCACTAATGCCAAATCCATAATATTCGTGTTCTGAGGGAATATTCAGTCGTTTGGCACTCGCACCAGTAGCAATAATCAATGCATCTGCAGTATAGGATGCGTCTGCATCGGTTTTGATTGCAAATGGACGGCTATTAAAATCCACTTCTGTTACTGTTTCGTATTTAGTGTCGGCATCGAACCTTTGTGCTTGTTTGCGAAAAATTTCCATCATTTCGGGTCCTTGCACACCATCTGCAAAACCAGGATAATTTTCGACCTCGGTAGTTGTCATCAATTGCCCACCTGGTTGGGGACCTTCCAAAATTAATGTTTTGCGATTTGCTCTTGCGGAATATATAGCCGCAGTCAATCCGGCAGGACCAGTTCCGATAATAATAATTTCGTAATGTGAAGACATTTTTTTCCTTTATTTTTTTAATTAATTATTGAATTAGGACGATTATAGACGATTCAAATTTTATATGAATGTATGGCAATATATTTTGCTGAATAATCGCCATTAAGATTTAGAATGTTGAAAACTCATCATTGTGTAATATGTTTTTTTTTCTTAATTTTATATTCATAGTTTTGTTAATACCATATTTTTAATGATGTTAACAAAATATAAAAATGCAGTATAAAGAATTGGTACAAATATTATCAATCTGCACATATATTAATTATTAATTATGTGGAATTGAAATAAGTAGCATGAAGAAAGAAAACAGTCCAAAAATTGACGAATTGCAGCAAGTCATCGTTAAGATTAAGAATGATTTATGGAATCTTCTTGATGAATACTACTATTATACCAACATAGTTTACACTCAAATTATGTTCGAATACGATAGCATTTTTGGAGAAATTGAAGAGCAAATTCAGGAACGGGACAAATTAGCAAAAGAGTTAGAAAGTAAAATCAAAACATTATCTACGAAACGAAACAGAAAAACTAATACAAATCTCAAATATAATTCAAATACAAACAATTCATTTGCTAACGGTAAATCGCATTACTATGTGCCAAATTGTAAAGTAAACGAGGAATACGAAGCCCAGCAGCTTTATCGCCAAATCGTAAAAAAACTCCATCCGGATGTTGCCGGCATTACACCTGAATTCGATCGCTTCTGGAACAATATCCAGGATTCTTATAAAAGTACCGATGTTCAAAGATTACGGATTTTCTATCAAACAATCGTGAATAATCCTGAAAGTAGCCACGTAAATAATCATAATCGCGAAGAAACTGCTTTGAGAACTGAGATTCAGGATCTGGAGTTCAATTTGAATAAATTGAAAAACAGATTGAAGCAAATCCAAAATCAAGAACCTTATGTTTTTAAAGAAAAATTAAAGGATAGAATCTGGATAGCAACCCGAAAACAACGATTGATGCTCAAACTATTCCAAATTGACAACGAGATTTTGAACCGCAAAAAAGTACTGCGGAATTTGGCTGCCAATAACATGAGCTACGAAACAGCAGTATAAAACAGCAATTCATAACAAAACTTATATTATTTTCGTATTTAGCAGTGAACTTAATTTTATTTTGAAAAAAAGTTGTTAGTTTTGTTATTTAACTAAACATATCTTTATGTCCGAGAAGTTATATTCAAAACAAGAAGTTGACCGTATCCTTCGTCGTGCGATGGAGGCCTCTTCGTCCAAAGGAGATGCTTTGTCGGAATCGGAAATTATTCGCATTGCCGAGGAATTGAACATCGACCAGAATCAGGTTCGCATTGCTATGCGCGAGGATGCTTCGGTTACTCAATTCGAGAATGCCAAAATTATTTGGAAGAGAAGAAAGAAGAGGGAATTTTACCAGCATCTATCATCCTACGTAATTATCAACGGATTTCTTGTTGGATTAAATGTTGTGATGTCGGGCGGCATTGGTTGGGCGGTATTCCCAATACTTGGATGGGGTATCGGCTTAACTTTTGATTTCATCGAAAGTATTTTCCCAAGTGAGGAAAAGGTCGAAAAAGGAGCGCGTAAAATGATGGCAAGCAACAAATGGAAAAAACTTTTTGATAATATTATTGATAAGAAAGTTATAGACACTTTTCTTGATTCTATAGGTAAAAAGTAATTTTACCTATTAACCATAAATTGCGTTGTTAATACTCGTAAGCCGTTAATTACCTGTAAATTAAATGCACCATCCGGAAGGTTTAAGTCTGTTATTTTGATTGTGCTTTCTGTAAGTAGATCTCCGTTATATTCTCGCTCGAATACTACCTTCCCATCAATGGAAATTATTCTAATGCTTATTATTGGGAACAAAGTTATTTGTGGTAAAATTATTGTAAATTCATCACTTGTTGGATTGGGGTAAATCTGAATGTTGTTGATATTTGGTTTATCGTTTACTGAATATATATTTGGACAATAAAGTGAGCTAAAAGCACATTTCGTACCTTTTGTTAATTGACGATATTCCAATGAAAATATCTCTTCAAGTTCGATTGAACTTAGGCTTGTACCGGAACAATCATCGTCATTCTCATCGCTTTTAGTGGAACCTATAAAACCATACAACTCTCCTAAATTATATAGAATCACGATCCTTAAATTTGGTGAGCTTGGCTTTTTGTTTCCCCAATAATTATAATCCCAATTATCTACAATGGATTTTGATGTGAAAAAGGATGCATAATCGTTAGTATTTGAATTTATATCTCTTCTTGTGTATTCAACAGTGTGGTTTAAGTAAATTGTCAAATCTTCACACTTAATTTCGCAATCAGAAATAACTTCATAATCATCTATAGTATGATATTCATTGTTCTTATATTGGTTCTTGCTCAGACGCAGAGTATTTGTAGCAGGTTCTTCTTTCGCATCTTTAAATATTCTTCGATTTAGATTTTTAAATATATTATTTTCATTCACAAACTTAACTTTTACAATACAACCACAGTCATTATCTTGCCAACCACAAATACACTTCCACATTCTTTCGGCTTCTTTGATATCGAATTCTAAATCGGCAGGGTCGTAAACATTACCTGTAGAACATACTCCATCACCACAGATACTGCTTTTTATAATGGCGTTAGGTCCTCGATTTGCATTATCGATTTCCAAACACAGAGGAACATTTGCACCGTTTAGTTTTAAAATTGTAAAAGGGTTATAGTCTTGAAAATATTCCCCACCATCAAAATCAAATGGATTGGCGGCACAAAATTTCCAAATATTCCCATTTTTATCACAAAATTGATACATTTTCGGAGCATTTGGATTACAATTTAATTCAACTCCGCAAGGTTCTGCAATTGCTGTGTTAATAAAAAATAATAAAAATATTAAAGAAAATATGCAAAATAGATAAATAGCTTTCATCATTTCTCCTCCTAATAGCTCAGAATTTGCTGAATTCTACTTCTGAGCAGCTCTTTCCGCTGAGTTAAGGGAACAATTTCACCCCAGCCAAAAGAATCACTTGGATCCACAACATTTCCATCTTGAATTTTTAAAATTAGAAAACTAGAATAATCAGGCCAAGCTGGAGAGAAATCGATATATAAATGTGTTGAGTCTTCGCATATAATGAATGATTTTATAAAAAACTATATATTCTTGGTTTAATTTAATTAAGGGTGATTTATCGGGTTCCTTTAAACCATAAGCCCATCCAGGGCAATATCCAAATACAAATGCAGAATCGGGTAAAGGTAATTTTTCTGGTTCGTATTGCATTTTTTTGTCTGGATCTTGTTGTATAATTCCACCTGGAGTTTCGGGGAAGTGCTTTAAAGGTATTACTTTACCTTTGATGGTATCAATTACTTCACACATAACATCATAGCAGGCATCTATTGGTTTGGGTGCTGTAGAATCCATATATGCAATTATTCCTTTAGGTTTTATATGAAGAATATAATCTGATATTAAAATTGGGTAGTCCAATATAGGTTGCTCAGATTTCTTCTTTATTACATTTCGAATATTGCTTTCAAGTGAATGTCCGGCTGAAATGGTGTAATTATCTACGAAAAATATCGTTTGTAGGTACTTAATTGGATCTCAATCAACCATTTTGTAGTAGTGTTTGAATATCTTTTTCAATGTATCATTAAAAGGTTGATTCAGCATATACTGATAAGCCAGCCATGGATGAGAATGATACGTTATACTGTCGATTGCAATATAACCATATATAACATCAATTGGCATACTTAATGAATATGGAGGAAATTGTGTTAATTTGTTGATCTTATATGTGATGTATGGATAAGCTGAATCACACGGCGTATCGCTTTTTGCTGATAACGACATTAATAATAAAAATAAAACTGATGAGTAAAATAACTTTTTCATTCTATACTCCATAATTATAAACAAACTTACATATTCTTATATAATTTAGACAATAATTTTTTAAAAAAATTACGTTTTTAAGCAAAATATTATTTTTTATTTTCAAATAAACTTTCGTAATTTTGTAATCTTTTTTATTTCATAAACTTATAATTATGGTTGAATTAATCCGCAAACAACTCAAGAAAGATATTTTTCTTGATTATACCTTTATTACAATCGGTTGCATACTAATGGGCTTTGGTATTGGAGTATTTTTGGTCGATGCCAAAGTTGTTCCGGGCGGTGCAAGCGGACTGTCGATGGCAGTTTATTATTTAACAGATGGGGCAATTGGAGTGGGAATTGTAAATTGGTTAATCAACATCCCTCTTTTTATCTATGGTATTAATGTTCTTGGCAAAGAGTTCGGAATACGAACATTTTACGGATTTACCGTATCCTCCGCTTTCACCGACTTACCTCGAGGCGACTTCCCTGGATTATCGATGATTCGCTTTCAGGACGATCCGTCAATTCAATATCTGTATCAGAACGACTTTTTCTTTTACATTCTAATTGGAACATTGCTTTTAGGAATTGGCTTGGGAGTAATTTTTAAATTTCGGGCAACCACTGGAGGTTCGGACATAATTGCTGCAATTATGAATAAAAAATGGGGAATAAAAACAGGAAATTCCATCATTATAATAGATTTCTTTGTTATCTTTGTTGCAGGCTTAGTAATTGGAATAAAGGATATTTCGGGCGATATGCCACTACTTGTGTTAATTTTATATGCATTACTTTTAGTGTTTGTATCAAGTAAAATTATCGACTTTGTAATCGATGGGTTCGAATATGTTCGAGCCGCATTAATATTTTCGGACAAAAATGATGAAATAGCCGAAGCAATTCTTGTGGATATGAATCGGGGGGCAACTGCAATTAAATCTCGTGGTTTATTCAGAAAAATTGATACTGAGATAATTTATACTGTTGTTAAAATCAAGGAAATCGGCAAACTTACAGATATTGTAAAATCAATCGATCAAAACGCATTTATGGTTCTTACAAGTGTTCACGAAGTGGTAGGTCGCGGATTCAGACGGAGAATTTAGAATAGGAAACTCTTGCTTCGCATAATTAGAATTATTTTCGTAATTTAGCCTTTTTAATGAGGTAAATTATGAAATTAGGAGCATTTTCGGTAAGCTTAACTGTTAAAGATATATCGGCATCAAAGGAATTTTACGAGAAACTTGGCTTTACTGTTTTCGGGGGAGTTCTCGAACAAAACTGGCTGATTATGAAAAATGGGGATACTATCATAGGTTTATTCCAAGGTATGTTCGATTCCAACATTCTAACCTTCAATCCCGGCTGGGACCAAAACACAAACGCACTCGAACAATTCGAAGATGTTAGAATTATTCAGAAGGAATTGAAAGAAAAAGGAATTCAATTACAAACAGAAGCAGACGAAACAACTCAGGGACCAGCACACATAGTTTTCTCGGATCCTGACGGGAATGTAATTATGTTGGACCAACATGTATAACAAATCGGACAATTTATGATTTTCATTAATAAATTCATTCTTATAATTATTTTCTTGTCAGTCTTCCTCCCAACTTACGCTAAAGAAAGAATTCCAACTTTTTTTGGAAGGCACCTGGGAAATCGAGAACGAGGGACTGATTTCCTACGAGCACTGGGATATTTTATCAGATTCGTTAATGAACGGTATAACGTATCAAATACAGAAAAAAGCAATCATAGTAATTGAATATTTGACTTTACATAACACTAAAAACCAAACTACCTTAAGCGCTTTTGTTAAAAACCAGAACAAAGGTCGAGAAATTGAATTTCGCCTCGTTGAGTCCACAAATTCATGGATTTTCCAAAATCTTCAACATGATTTTCCAAAGCAAATAGAATATAATCCTATAAATAACCAAGCAGTTAGAGTCACTATATCCGATGCAAGAACCAACGAAATAACCTACATTATGCGAAAAATATCGAATATAATTCCAAAAGATTCCACCATTAATAATCCAAATTACGATGAAGACTTAGCAAAGCAACTTGGTGCCGACGATTATGGTATGAAAAAATATATCCTTGTTTTATTAAAAACAGGGGAAAATAAAACTGATGATAAGAAATTGAAAAACAAAGCATTTAAAGGACACTTAGAGAACATTGAGAAACTGGCAGATGAAAGAAAAATTATATTAGCAGGGCCTTTACAGAAAAACGATAATAACTACCGAGGCATCTTTATCCTGAATGTAACAACCAAAGAGGATGCTGAAATTATTCTGCAATCCGACCCAGCAATTATAGAAAAATTCTTAGATTATGAATTATACAATTGGTATGGCTCTGCTGCTATAACGGAATATTTGGATGAGGCAAACAAAATTTGGAAAAACAAACCTAGTGTAGTAATTCTGAAGACTTTTGCTGCCCCGAGAGGGCTCGAACCTCTACTCTTCTGATCCAGAGTCAGACGTGTTGCCAGTTACACCACAAGGCAGTTTTATTTAAGTTGCAATTGCAACAAATTCAAAATTACGAAAATTATTTATTCGTTGTACTATTCCATGTTTTTTTTATCGTATTCTTCTCATTAATTTTTTTTACAAAAAAAGCCATCCTTTGTTTGGGATGGCTTTGGGTGCTATTTGTACAAAACTTTTTATGAACTTTATTTTAAATATTTATTTCTTAAGTTTTATAGTTTCGCCGTATAGTTTGCATTCTTTAACGTTAATTTCAAAAGTTTGTGCGATGTATCCATCTTTGCTGATAGTAATAGAATAAAGCACTGGTGCGGATAGTCCTTGTTTAATGTAGTAGCCATTAGCGTCAGTTGTTCCTTCGGCAATTACTTGTCCGTTTGCTTTAATCACAACAGTTGCTCCGGAGATAGGAGATCCGCTATCATAATCTTTAACAAAGAATTTTAGTCCAGCAGTATTGCATGGTTCGTTTGCTTTCAAAGCTTTGGTGAATTCTTTAGTATCGCTGCAATTTACTTCGAACTGGAATTCGATTGAAGTGTAGCCTTCGCGAATAATATCTACACCATAAGTACCTTTGCATAACTCTTCGAAAACTACTTTGCCGTTATCATCGGAAATTTTGTAGGTTAATTGTTGTCCACCTTTCCAGATGCGAACTTTTGCGTTTTTAAGTGCTTGTCCCGACTGATCATCTTTAACATAAACAATTAACTTATTATTGCAACAAGTGTCTTGTTGTTGATTTTTAGATAAATAAAGGTCTGATTCCTCTACTTTATTGCAACCTAAGGTAATTTCGGTTTCTTTACCAGTATATCCTGTTGCAGTTACGGATATTCCATATTTCCCTTCGCAAAGCTCAAGGAATTTGGCAGGCTGACTATCTGTGATTGTGATTGTTTTAATTAATTGTCCGCCTTTCCATAACTTAACAACTGCACCGTTGATAATCGTTTTGTTGCTTTCATCTTTAGGATAAACAATAATTTTACCTGCACAACAAGTGTCTTGTTGTTGAGTGGGTGTAAGTTTCTTTTCCCAAACGACAGTATCGCAGTTTTGGACATAGAAATAAGTTTCCATTACTTGGTAACCTTCTTTGGCAATTCTTACGAAATATTTGCCGTTATATAATTGGCCGAAATTTGTTTTGCCATTATTGTCGGTATTCTTTCGCGAACCTTCCCAACCTTCCTTCGTAATTTTTACTTCGGCACCCGAAATTGTATTGCCGTTGGAATTGTCCTTAACAGTTATATAAAATGCTCCATAACATGTGTCGGGAGGGGGAATGTTCTTTATCAGCTTTATAGTTGCATCCAGTGTATCGCATTCGCTAAAGATAAACCCATCCTCTTCCTTTACTTTGTAACCATCTTTGGCAACACGAATCCAGTATTTTCCGTCGCATAGCTCAATAAATGAAACTTCGCCATTTGAATTAGTGTATTTTTTATTATACCAATCCGAACCAGACTTCACAATTTTTACTTCGGCCTCGGTGATTGGATTTCCATTAACATCGTCAACAACTTTCAAGTTTAATTTGGAACAGCAATTTTGCTGAATAATTTTTGGTACAGATACAGAAATCGATTGATCGTCGTTATCGCTTAATATAAAGTAATTTTCCACTACTCTGTATCCATCTGGAGCAATTCGGTACCAATATTTACCAGAACATAAATTAGTTACAACAATTTTCCCTTCGCTATTAGTTTTTATTTTGGCATAAATTTGGTCTTCTTTAGTAATCTTAACCCAGACATAAGCAAGGGGATTGCCGCTTGCACTATCTTTTATGGTTAGAGTGATAGAGCTCTTGCAACTATCTTGACGAAGGATTTTGAATTTTTTACCCGAATTGAATTCGTCGGATTTCATTAATTTATTCAACTCAGTTTTCATTTCGGGGAACCCACTTGCTTTAACCAACAATGTAACACCCGATAAATCAACAGGAATATTGGCTAATTCGAACTGACCTTTCTCGTCGGTTGTATCTGTGGAAATTATTGTACTTCCCTTCAATGCCTGAACAAACGCATCAGTAACAGGATTGTCGGAAGCATCAACCAAATTTGCTACTAAATTTTGAGTATCAGTTGGAGTGTTGGAATTCTCTTTACAAGAATTTGTAAAGAAAACAACTCCCAGAATCAATAGAGTTGTAATTAGTAGTTTTTTAAACATTTTATCCTCTTTTTTTTAATTTTACAAAATTATATAAAACAATAACAAAAAAAATATGTTTTTATTACAAAATTGATAAAAATATTCTTTCTATTTATGCCACATATTGCAACATTAACATCTAATATATAATTCATATGTGAGATTATGACAGATAAATGAATCAATCATATCTGTTAAGCAAGCATTAATATGACATACCAACAATCAGTTAGGCAACTAATCATAGTTTAAAATTTTTTTCAAATATTATTTACATTGACTCGTTTATTTTATTTTTCAATATTTAAAAAGGAAATTATTATGCAATTCGATACATACACTCCCTCGGTAAACGAAGAATTAGATACAATTAAAATCAACCCACAGATAGAAGGTTCGACCGACGAAGATTCTATCGCCATTACACGTAATGCTTTCGATAAAATAGTTGAATTTGTCGAAGCAAACAACATTCCAGACGATTTTTCGCTACGATTTGCAGCTAAAAGTGGTGGTTGCTCCGGAATGGTTTACAAATTAGGGTTGGACAATAACTATTACGAAAACGACCGAAAGTACGAAATCGAAGGCGTTCGTATTGTAATTGATGCCAAAAGTATATTTTATATGATGGGTGTAACCTTGGACTATATGGACGACATAAATGGAAGTGGTTTCGTCTTCAGCAGCCCATTTAATGAGAAAACATGCGGTTGTAGCCATTAGGATAATACACTGGCTAACTCTTTGAACCCTTTTTCTAAATATTAGTATCACAAAACTACCAATTAATTTTAATCAATGAAATAATTATTTGCAGTATTGTTTGTGTTTTTTCATATTTTTATATTTTTATAGTTATCTAAATAAACATAATTACAACAAATACATATAGCGACGATATAATTGAAGCATTAGGTGTTGCATATGCTTATTGCCAGGTAATATTTGATGAAAACCAAAACGTCAATAATTTTGCAATCACGCATCAAAACGAATTATTTGAGAGAATTTTCTTAATTGAAAATAAAACTGCCGAAGTATATACTTTTAATTTTAATTTCAAGAATTGGGAACACAACCAGGACATTATTCCATTAATTCATGATTTATTTCTTTCAACCAAACCTGAATACATCCATCATTACGAGATTGGTGGGACAATCCAAAAAATAAAACTAATCCCCAAAGATAATTATACATTTTTGTTTTTGGAATTGCCCGAACAAGACAACAGGACTAACTCTGAAAAAATTGATAAAGAAAATAATAGTCAAATAATAAAAAATGAACGGTTTTTACGCGAGCTATCCTTTTCTATCGCCGAATTGGACCAAAAAGATGACCCTTATCAAGTGTTATTAAAAGGGATTAAGGAGTTTACAGGAGCTAGTCTTGCGGTTTTCAGTTATTACAGTGACGAAAAAAAAGCTTTACAAGTTCAAGTATTCGAAGCAGATAGTTATATAATTAAAACTATTATTGGTATAGCCGGCGATAGAATTACACAAACAGAATCCCCAATTAGTCCGAACTCATACAACAAAATACTAAACGAAAAAATTGGTGAAAGTGGCTCATTTACCGATGTTACATTCGGAGCTATCCCCGAAAAAGCAGATAAAGTGATAAAGAAATTAACAGGAATAACCAAATTATACGGCATAGCACATATTTTGGATAATGTAGTTTATGGAACAACAATGATTGCATTTAAGAAGGGAGTTCCACTGCCATCTATTGAACTATTGCAATCATATTCCAACCTATCGGCAATTACATTAAAAAGAAAAAAAGCAGAGTTACAATCTGCTCAAAATGAACGAAAAGTCCGTCAATTGCTTGAATTAGCTCCAGATGCTTTTTTCCAATGCAACCAAGACGGAGATTTTATTTTAGTAAATAATCAAGCTACAATTCTAACAGGATATTCTAAAGAAGTATTGCTGAAATTAAATATGAAAGATTTATTTTCAGATGAAGAACTAAAAAAGAAGCCTCTGCGATATGATTTACTTGAGAAAGCCGAAACTGTTTTAACCGAGAGACAAATTCAAAGAAAAGACGGGACAAGAGTATATGTTGAAATGAATTCGCAGAAGAACCATGATAGTACTTACCAATCATTTCTGCGAGACATAAGTGAACGAAAGGAATTCGAAAGACAATTGACAATTGCAAAGGAAAGAGCCGAAGAAAGCGATAAATGAAATCAGCGTTCCTTGCAAATATGAGTCACGAAATACGAACTCCGATGAACGGTATTCTTGGTTTTACAGAGTTACTCAAGGAAGCCGATATCACAGACGAGGAAAAGTCTGAATTTATTGATATAATTGAAAAAAGTGGCAACAGGATGCTCAATTTAATAAACGATATTATAGATATCTCCAAAATAGAATCAGGGATGATGTCTGTAAGTTTAAGTTTAGTAAATATTCAAGAGTTGCTCAAATACATTTGTTCTTTTTTCGCTCCTGAAGTAGAATCCAAAGGAATGAAATTGATTTGTAGCGATTTAAATCTACACAAAGATTTTACTGTCGAAACAGACCGCGAAAAGCTCTATGCAATTATGATTAATTTAGTTAAGAATGCAATAAAATACTCCGAACAAGGCGCGATTGAAATAGGATACCTTCTTGATGGCGCAGAGCTGAAGTTTTGGGTTAGAGATACTGGAATAGGCATACCTGAGGACTGCCAGGAAGCAGTGTTTGAACGATTTGTTCAAGCAGACATAAGTAATCCAATGGCAAAGCAGGGTGCTGGGTTGGGATTGGCAATTACTAAAGCCTATGTTAAGATGCTTGGAGGAAGAATCTGGCTTGAAAGCAAATTAGGTGTAGGTTCTGTATTTTACTTTACATTACCTATTGAACGAAATGATAACAAACAAGATGATTTTGAAAATTTATTTATTAATGGTGAGAAAATGGAATTGACAGAACAAATTATATCAAAAATCAAAGTATTAATTGTAGAGGATGATGAAGCTTCTACAAAACTACTTGTAGCAAATTTGCAAAAACACGTCGGAATAATACTAATTGCTGTTTCAGGCGAAGAAGCAGTTGAATTATACAAGAATAATCCCGACATCGATCTAATACTAATGGATATTCAGTTACCAAATTTAGATGGCTATGAAGCAACCAAGGAAATACGCAAAATCAGCGACGACGTAGTAATAATAGCTCAATCAGCTTATGCTCGAGTGGAAAACAAAGTTAAAGCTTTCGAATCTGGATGTGACGAATATATTTCGAAGCCAATAGATAGGAATGAGCTTAAAACACTTATAACTAAATATTTTAGAAAAACAATCATTTAAAATGATTTTACCTATTATTTGCTTAGTAATTTTGTTTGGGGTAATATTATTC
>CAYOPF010000015.1:0-17448 GCA_964405755.1 uncultured Chloroherpeton sp. | reverse complement strand
CTCCATGGGGTGAGTACACTATGGGCGGTAAATATCCGGGGAAGTTACCAAAAAGCATAAAAGCTCTGGTACTTATTCAAATATTGGTTCTGATTGGTTTTGGTTATATAATAGCAGAATTTACTGGGTTAATTCAGCAAGAACCTAAAATATTCGGTGATATAGGTATTTGGTTTGTTTTTACATTCTTTGTTCTTGGAACCCTACTTAATTGGATTACACCAAGCAAAAAAGAAAGAATGATATGGGGACCATTAAATACAATATTTCTCTTAATCCTTGCACTAATTCTTTTCACTTAGTAAGAATATAAAAAAAATAGTCCGAAAACTTGGACTATTTTTTTTACAATTTTAGATCCTGCTTCTAATAATCTCTTCCGACCACTCTATGTCGACGTGATGATTTAGCACGGGCAAGACGCTTTTCGACACTTGGCTTGGAATAAGCAGTCCTTTTCTTAAATTCACGAAGAATACCGCTACGTTCGTACTTTTTCTTGAATCTCTTCAAGGCACGGTCGATGTTTTCATTCGTCTGCAAACTAACGCCTATCATTCTTTTTCACCTCCTTTCTTCGCAATTTATTTGTTCTTATTTTAAATTTTCTACTAAATGTTTTTCACTGTTTTTCTGGAAGTGAACAATAATAGCTTTTCTTCCATCACTGAGAGTTTCTTTGCCACGTACTATTCCAACATCATCCCAAACTGCATGAAAAATAATATCCCCAATTTTATACTCTGATTGTGGAGAATATTTTATTGCATCTTCGCGAGAAACTTGCATTATCCCAACAGTTGAATCTTCGTGCCCTTCTATCATATCTAAATTAATCAATTGAGTATGTCTGCTTTTGGTACATCTGGCCCACTGTTGGCGTCCATGTGGCGTTTCAATTGGCTCTCCAATAAGTTCGTGCTTGGTTTCTTTCATCAAAAATGGTGAATACAACAGAATATACTTAGCACGTCTTACTTTCTTTTTTTTGCCAGCAATCATTTTCTCTCTCTTTTTATAATTTAAGAACTAAACTAACTACAAAATTACGAAAAAAATACCAAATTTCATTTATTTTTTATATATTTGATGTTTTTAATTTTGAATTTTTCAAAATTTCTGTTTCATAAGGACAATATGCAAATAAGCTCTTTAGATACTGTTAAAGGAAGAAAACTACTTAAGACGATTTATTTCGACCTGAAATTTAATAGACTACTCAATTCTTTTAGTGCATTGGTGATTTTATTTCGGATTTGCATCAATAAAAATAATATCCAACGATACACCGATATTGATATCGATATTAACCACAACCTTGGTTTCTTGCGTGGCACTGCACTCTGGATGCAAGAAATATTCAACCGCTACTACTTTTCGATGTTGAATGCTTTTGTTTACTTTGGTGCTGCAATATTGCTTTTACTGGTTGGCATTCGTCGTTTTAGCGATTTAATCAACGATACCATTGTAATTTTTGGCTTCATTCTCGAGGCATCATTGCTGATTCTTATGTTTATTTTTCTGCTTTTCAGCCCAAAGGACGATATTATCGAAGAAGTGGAAAGGGAAGAAAATCCCGACAAAACTGCCGACCTTATCGACGAAATAGGCGAAATTGCACGCGACTTTGCCGATGCTTCGCTCAAACTTGGATACATAAACCAAAACATGATTGAGTTGCAGAACTCACAAAAGCAACTGATAAGCACTTTGGAGCAAGTTGCAAAAAATTTAGGAAAAGCTATTTCGCCCAACGACGAGATGATTGAAATTATGAGAAATACAAACTCGCAACTTAATACATTTAACGATTCAATAACCAAGCTCAACTCCGAATTGCAACTTGTAAAACAAGAGAATATGAATTATCTTGTTCGTAAGAATATCGAGTCTCTGTTGATTAATAATCTGAATAATGAATCCAAAGAATAGCAGACGAAAACCAATAGAAATATACTTTATACTGTATCTGGCAGCATTGATGTTGCTTATACCAGATTTAAAACAAAAAGATAAAATTAGTCCATCAGATTCGTTGGTTTCTGAGAATATATTTAGAATATTTCCCGAAAAAAACATACTTACAACACGGATATCGTTCGATTCATTAGGAAACAGCGTAATACAGACCGACTCGGTTAATTATATATATTATTCAGGTGATGTGAAAAACGTTACATATGAATTTCAGGTAATAAACAAGCAATTGAACCAGTATATCACAATAAATTCGAAGGATAATTCATTTAATTTTTTTAGATATTATCAATTACCAGAGCTGAAAGCAGTAATATTTGTGTGGCAACCCCCTGTAATTGACCGTCGTAATTATGTTCTGGACGTTAAGGTAACTGCAATTGGCACCAGAATAAACAAAGACAACAGCGAAACCCATGTTAAATCGACAACACAGTTCAGTTTAGTGGTTAGTTATATCGACAATCAAACGGGATTGCCATTTACTATCGTTAGCTCAGACACCGTCGGTAGCGGTAGGCGAGATACTGTTTACCAACAAAATACTTTAGGTTACTCCGAGCTTTTTATCGATTTCCAGGATAGGAAAGTCCGAAGTTTAATTAATGATGATTGGGAAAACAAAGTGATTATCTATGGAGTTAACTTAGTAAACGATTTAAAACGAAAACCCGAAATCTGGATTAATAATAAACCCGAGAACAACAATGCCTCGGTATTTATAAAACAAATCACCAACAATTCAATCACTTTGGGCGGCCGAACACCTCAGTTTGGCAGTTCTCGGGTAAAAATAAAGCTGACAAGAAGAACTGATGGCAATTCAATTGAAGATGAATTTACCTTGGAGCCATTACCTATAACCGAGCCAATTTTTTCGTCGGTGCTCTATCCAAACCAACAATATACAATCAATCCTAATTTCCCAGATTTACAAAATAAAACCTACTCTGTTCGCGTTTTTTCGGATAATAGAACACTCTATTCTTCAAATTCGAACAATAGCTTTGTTTTAACGGTTGATGATGGTTTAATAAATAAATCTGTGTTTTTGGAACGAACTATTAATGGTAGTTTATATGGAAAAACATATCAAATTCAGGTTAAATCATATCCAATACCAAATATTACAAAAATTCAATCCATAGGAACTAACCGAGTTCGGGTTATTGTAAATAGTTTTGGAATTTATGGTGGGAAGGAAAATTATATAAAATCTGTAGAAATCGATGGCAACGGAGTATATAAAGAATTGGTTGGGCAAACAGTTACAAACCGCAAAGACCTTACATACACACAAGTATATGAAATTATTCCACAAATCGATAACAAACCTTTCGAGTTTAAATTAAGAGTGCAAGACAACCGGGGTGCCTGGTCTAATTGGGAAAAATATCCAAATTAAGATGAAATCAGACTCAGGAACATTGCAGAGTTGCGGAAATCTTGTTCCAATTCAAAAGTAAATACTTCCAAATCCAATTCCACTAGATCGGGAACTTTTGCTTTCAATACTTTCCATGCTTCGGAGTTTTCCAAATCCAAAATTTTAATACCCTCGTAAAAACCAGCATCCCACATTTCTGCAAGTAAATCGGCAAACCTGACAGCAGAAATGAGTTCGTTGAACTCGGGAGCTGCTTCTGGAGTGTGATGACAAGCAATTATATCTGTTAATTCCTGAGGTAATTTCCATAACTTTGAAATTGCTTCGCCAACTTCGGCATGAGTGATTTCAAACACTTTCTTTTCTGCTGATAAATCGTCATAACCTTCGTGCTCAATTAGTCGGATAACTTCATTATATCGCTTTGCATCGAACTGAAGCATAGTAAGTTTGCCAATTTCGTGAAGCAAACCACCAATAAATTCGTATTCTTTATAAAACCGTTTAATTTTTAGCGACAATGATTTGGCCACCATACCTGTGCATGAAGAATGCCACCAGAACTTCTCGATTAATTTCGGCGATAAATTTTTATTTGCTAATAAAAACTTAGAGAAGATCGAAACTCCTAAAACAATATTAGTCAGGCGGTTCAACCCTAAATTTATAATCGCTTGATGCACTGTGTTCACTTCGTTACGAGTTGCGTAAAGTGGCGAATTAGCCACACGAAGCAACTTTAGTGTTAACGAGGCATCTGTTTCAATCACGCGCGAAATATCCCGAATATCGATATTATCGTATTCTAATAGATGCAATACCCTTGCGGCAACTGGTGGTAGAGTTGCAAATTCTTGGGTTTCTAATAATCTCTCTAAAACTGACATTTAAAATGTGTTATTTCCAAAAGGTAAATTTAAGAAAAAAATGTTAATAAACAAAATTTATTTTAAGGTTTATATGGAGTTTCTAAAAATCTTTTTGCAATTTTTTTAGAATCATTAAAATCTGGCAAGTCGAAAGCCGACTTATAATACTTTATTGCTTCGTTTCTATTGCCCATTGCATCGTAGTTATTCCCGATTTTTATCAATGTGTACGACAAAAATCCAGTAGGTTTTTTATCTATTATTTTTGTTCCTTCCAAACTTTTTTGGAAATACTTAAGTGAATTGTTATATTCTTGTCGGTATAGTAATGCTAATCCGATATAATAAGTTGCTTCGCGAGCAACACTGTTGCTGTAGCTTGCTTGGTTCTCGGAGACTTTATTCATAACGGACTTCCATGTGTTTTCGTAATCCAAAATCATCCCAAGCCTAACTTGCACACGTCCTAGATACCTAAGAAAATAGCTGTTGTTCGGATATTTTTCTGATAATTCCTGAGCAATCTGCAAAGCTTCGTAATTATCATTCTCGAATGAATAGTAAATCTGCAACAAAGCCACTTTGGCCTCAACTGCAGCATATCGGGCATTCCGAGCTGCAGCACGTAGCTGAAAGAGTCCTAACCTTTTATCTCCATTAGGTAAAAATAACATTAGTGGTTTTATTATAGGGTATTCTTCTGGAAATTTAACGGAAAAATAGTTATAAAGACCTGTCCCAAGCATAATATCGTGGTTGAAAGGTGCTAATTGCTGGCATCGGCGTAATATATCCAGTGCCTCTTTTGCATCTTGAATGGCTTGGAACCAATCGTCGCGCATCGTTCGAAGTCGTGCACGGTAACCAATTGCACCTCCTTTAAAAAAAAGCGCATTGATATCGTAAGCATTTGTATCCAAAATATTATCGCAAACTTGAATTACTTTATCAATTTTGTTAAAAAACAAATTGTCACTCGACTTGTCGTCCTGATTTAAAGCTATTTTCCACCATTCTATCATTGAATCTAAAAAATATCCTGCCGGATGCAATGGATATTTTTGCTGAACCAGTTTGAACTGAGCAGATGCTTTATCAAATTCTAAATTATATACATAGTCGGCACCCAACAACACCAAACTGTCCGCATCCCTCAGCATTATTGCCCACTGCGATTTTGCAATATTTGCATTGAGTAATAATAAAAAAGGAAGAAGGAGAGCTATTTTTATATATATTTTTTGTTTACTTATTTTCATACTTCAATAGAAAACTATCTAATCTATATTTCATCCTAAATTTATAGGACGAATTATAGGGGTTCAAAGTTTCAATTTTGGCAAAATACAAAATGCAAAATATCAGTACAATAGTTGCTGCAATAGTATTTTCAAATCCATAAGCTCCACCATTTAAAATATTTAAATATTTCGTCTGATCTATATCAAAGATTTTAATATCAAAATTTATTCCGCTAATTGGTGAATTGAGCATCACGGGTTGAAGCAAATTCCAAAAAAAATGAAAAAATACTGGTAACCACAAAGTGCTGGACTTAACATACAATAGTCCCAGCAATAGACCAGCCAGAAAGGTATTAATTGCCGAAATGTAAGTAAAGTTTGTGTTGAAAATATGCAATGATGCAAATATAGCACTTGATAATAAGACAGATGTGGCAGTAGAGAATCTTAATTCCAGCGAGTTAATCAAAAAGCCTCTGAAAATCAATTCTTCCTGTAATGCTATTATAAAGAGTACCAATATATTTACTAACAACGCAAAATTAACTTGAAATGAATCGAAACTGGTGCTAAAATTCCCCAAAAGATAATTAGAAACCAAAACTATTGAGAATGGTATGATTACAGTTATAAATGACAACAATTTATACTTTGCGATATTGCGAAAATTTGATAACCCATAAGATTTTAAGAACTGCCCACCTGTGAAATACTCTATTATTAATAAAGGGAACGCAACAAGGAAGAAATTAAAAAAATATGCTAAAAGTTGATTAACTGACAGGTTATCAGAAATACTATCATATCGGAAAGGTAAAAAAGAAAGTGCTATTACGATTGAAAAAAAAATGAAAGTAAATGCCAAAATTCTAATGAACCACTTCGAAAGATAGTATTTAATTGCAAACATTAATTTTCAGATGGAGTTACTTTCAATCTTTCAATATGCTGGTTTATTTTATCTAGCATCGCATGCTGAACCTGCTCGTGTTGGTCACCACGAAGGATAAGGTTGAGCTGAGGACAATAGGAAGCATAATTATCTTCACCTCTTTTACGAATCATTATTTCGTAATCATCTATATTTGTACTTTTTGAGATTTTTATTTCCATAAGGCATCAAAAAAAATCAGGAAAAATCATTTTTAGTGAAACAATAGTTAATAATATTGAAAAGACGAGAACAAGTGATTTATCTTGCATTCTTTTTTTAAGTTTTGCTCCAATATTTGCAAAAATTACCGAAGTAGGCAACATCATTAGAACTCCTGCCCAAAATATATAGCCAATAAAGTATGGAGAATTAATTGATTCGTTGTTTGTAAGGATGTAAAAAAAAGTACCAACAAAAGAAATAGTTAAGGTCAACCCCGAAGAAGTCCCAGTTGCCTCCTTTATCGGCATACAGTAATATGATAAAAACGGAACAGAGGCAAATCCACCACCCAAACCAGTCATTCCTCCTAAATTACCTATTACAAAGAATACTGAGGAATATAATGGTTTATTTATATTAGTTCTAATTTCACTCCTCGATTGTCTTTTAATCAATATATTTTCGGCTATCATTCTGACTGCAACGGTCGCCATTATTATTCCAAATATAGTACTCAAGGTCCGTCCGTCTATCGAACTTGCAAACATCAATCCTGTAATTGTCCCGATTAATACAAACGGCATTGCCAGTAAGAATGCTTTTTTTACAACAAAGTTGAGTTTGTAATTAGAATAGGAAGAAGAAATAGATACAAAAATCATATTTGCCATTGATGTTGCCATCGCAATTCTTATTGCATCTTCCAAATTAAAACCTAATATTGAAAAAATGATAGTTAGGGAAGGAACAATTACAATACCGCCACCAACGCCAAACATACCTGCAAAAAGTCCCGACAATGCCCCTAATCCTAAAAACAAAAGAAAGGTAAAAAAAGATATAGAAATTTCCATTTAAGAAATGTTGTGTGTAGATATTAAATATGCGGAAAGGGTGGGATTCGAACCCACGGTACCTTGCGGTACACACGCTTTCCAGGCGTGCCAGTTCAACCACTCCTGCACCTTTCCAAAGTGGCGTAAAAATTGCTTACAAAATTACGAAAAAATCACCAATTCTTTTTAATTTGCATTATTTTTTCGATGAACAGGCGGAAATTTATAAAATATACATCGCTATTTAGTGTCGGGACAGCATATTTGGCTAATGCTGAGAGTATTGACAGTCTAAAAGCAGAAACAACTCCAATAAACGATATCGACAATCTGGTTATAAAAAACGATGAAATTGCAATTAACCACGAACCAAATTTTACTATTCCTACTTTACTCACTCCTGGAGCACGTATTGCATTTGCCTCTCCTTCCAGCGTAACAAATTTATGGGAAATATCCAAAGCAGTTAAGGCATTTAAGAATGCCGGATTGGAAGTTGAGATTGGTCGAATAATAAAAAACCAAAACAATAAATCTCGTTACTTAGCTGCTCCGGATGAAGATAGAGCAAAAGAAATTATGGAATTTGTGGAACGCCCAGATATCAATGCAATTATTTCGGGACGTGGTGGTTATGGTTCAATGAGGATTGCAGATTTGCTAGATTTCGAAAAAATATCTCAAAATCCTAAAATCTACATTGGTTTTAGCGATTTCACTTTTTTGCTAAATACTATTTCCCAAAAGGCTAAAATTGTTACTTACCATGGGCCCGTTGGGGTTTCGTCCTTTTCTGATTTTTCGCGAAACCACCTTTTTATATTAATCTTCGAAAATCAACCTAAAAGCTTTTCTTTTACTTGCTCTAACGCAATTCAACTGGTCGAAGGAAACACCGTTGGTAGAATCGTTGGCGGCAACTTAACTATGCTTGTAGCATCTTTGGGGACAAAACATGAAGTTAATACAGACGGTGCTATCTTTTTCTTCGAGGATACCAGCGAGCAACCTTACCAAGTGGACCGAATGATAACACAACTAAAGTTAGCAGGCAAATTCGATAATATCAAAGGTATAATTGTTGGGCAATTTTCAAAATCAAGTCGGAGAAAAGCCTTTTATCCCAACTATAGTTATACTATGCTTGAAGTTTTCGAGCAATTGTTACCTCCGGTTGGCGTTCCCACATTACTAAATGTACCTATCGGGCATATTTCCGAGCAAATAACAATACCTATTAATTCAATAATTGAACTAAACACGACCAAAAAAGCAATCATTTTTTTGTATAAAACTTCAATTTAGACAAAAAAAAGTATTTTTACTAATTTTGTAACTTTTTTTAATTATTTTTGTCTATAATAGATAATGTTAATTGCAAAATAGGCTTGTTATGACAAAATATATTCTACAAATTTTTATTATTGTTGCTTTCAACTTTTTAAATTTATCTGCTCAGATACTATCTCTTTCGGATGTTGATGTTTCGCAATTCCCTCGAGTGCAAACAAGCATGATGGCTTTCAAGCCCGGCGGCGACACTTATTCCGACTTAACGGTTGATGATTTTGAAGTATGGGAAAATGGAGTTAAGATACCTAAAAGTCAACTTGAGGTATGGTGTAATATCAGTCCAATGAAGGTTGTATTAGTTCTGGATAAAAGTACTTCAATGCAAGATATGATAGATACCTTGCGAAGATGGGACTGGGTGGTCGAAGGTGCAATGAATTTTATAAATAATATGCAATATGCAAACGGGTCCGAGGTCTCGTTGGTTACTTTTGGAAGTAATTCCAAACTGTTGTGCGATTTTACTAATGACAAGAAAAGATTATACGATTCGTTAAGGACAATATCTCCATACGGAAAAACCAATTACAACGCCGCCTTTATGGGTCCTTTCGAAAATCCTATCGAAATGCTTAGCAAACAACCTTCCAATTTCCGACGTATTATCGTGTTCTTAACTGATGGGTTGCACGACGACGAAGAAGCTGGCGCTGTTAGAACAAATGAAATAACACAATTACTAGTAAACAACAATATCCAATGTTATGCAATAACTTTAACAGCCAATCCTTCTGTTGAATTGAATTCAATTGCTGCTGCTTCAGGTGGTGCTTGCTTCCAAGTAGTAAAACAAAAGCAATTATACGATTTATACACTAATATTGCAAATGAGATTAAAGATAAAAACTTATGTTTTTTAGCGTGGCCAACTACAATGGTTTGCGACGAGATCGAACGATACAAAACTGTTAAAATCGTTTATCTAAGGGCTACTGCCGCTTTTAATAAAGTATACCAAGTGCCAGAAAATGGAGTATCCCGGATTTTGGGGGACGAGAACACTTACAAGTTTGGCAATCCAAAATTAGGAGAATACAGGGACCTTGATGTTGAAATATTTTCAGAAAATTCAACAGCTTCCATAACAAATATACAGATTAATCCTCCCACATATTTTGAGGTAATCGACTATGGTTTTGGAGAAAGTGTTCCCCCTGTATACCCCATTAATATAACAAAGGGACAGAAGTATAAGTTAAAGCTAAGGTTCAAACCACAGGGCGTTGTTACTTTCCGCAAAGCTAATCTGATAATTACTTCCGGTCCTTGCAATTCATTCTTTCCGTTAATTGGTGGCATTCCAGAATTAGAAGTTACCAATCCACTACACGGCGAAATATTTTCCCAGTGCGACTCTATTGATATTAACTGGGCAGGAGTGGAAGCTACAACCAAAACTGATTTATCGTATAGCTTAAACGATGGGAAAACCTGGACTATGTTTGCAAAAGCACAAACTGGAAATACTTACAAGTGGCGTCCCGGTTTTGACCAAACAGATGTTAGAGTTAAAGCAGAGGTGTCGCCAGCCCAAACATATGTTTGGGCTATTAGTGGTGGAGGCAAAGGCAATGATGTTGCAAATGGTATTGCTATCTCGAAGAATAAAGATGCAATTTATGTTTGCGGGTATTTGGCGGGCAATGCAGTTCTTTCGGATAGATATATTGGTAATTTAGGTAACTTCGATGCTTTCCTTGCCAAATTTGATTTGGACGGAAACCTGAAATGGTTAGTTAACGACGGAAGTACTGAAAATGATTCTGCATTTGCAGTTGTGGTGGACGACCAGGACAACGTCTACTATGTCGGTACGACTTATTCTCAGCCAACATTTGGCAAAAAAATCACACCAATAACTACTATTATGCTTGCCCAGCATATATTTATTGCCAAATATTCCAATACTGGAGCCATTATTACAGCTAATGCACTGGGTGCAACAGCCACCTATCCATATTTCCGAGCATGGGCA
This sequence comes from uncultured Chloroherpeton sp., assembly GCA_964405755.1. GTDB lineage: Bacteria > Bacteroidota > Ignavibacteria > Kapaibacteriales > UBA2268 > GWF2-33-9. The sequence goes on along the minus strand of CAYOPF010000015.1, from coordinate 6,708 downwards.
AGATGGGTTCGCCAAGTAGGTCAGAATATTGAAGTGATTGGTTACTATTCCGGGGAATTAAGGATTGGAGCTTTCACACTTACAAATTCGACTACACCCCGAATATTTACGGCACGTTACGATAAGAACCTACAATTAGTTGGCCTAACTGCTACTGGTACTATTTCTTCGCAAACAAGTGTAAAAGATAACAATAACTTCACTTATCAGGTGCACAATTTTACTTATTATCGGGATTTCGATAGATTTACTCTTAAAAGTGAAGGTTCCACCGATTTTGCTATTACAAAATTCGGGTTAAGTTCCGAAGGATTTGATATTTCCGAGCAATTTACCATTGCAAAACCCAGCATTATTCTATCTGATTACAATATAAAATTAGACCCAAGTTGTTACTTGGGCGACACGTGCAACTATTACTATCCTGGATTGATAAAAAATAATGGTCTTGTTCCAGCAACAATTACTGGGTTCGAGTTTACAGGTATTTCCCCATTTCCACAATATTTTTCAGTTGATTCAAGTATAATTGGAACAACAATACTTCCTGACGAAACCGCCGACTTAACAATAAAACTTAATTCATATTTGGCCGGAAATATGGAAGTCAGTATGAGACTATTCGGCGATTGCGAAGAAAATGTTGCTGTCAAGGTTCAGGCAGGCCCAATTTGCTACACTGAGGTTGTCGATACTGTCGATTTTGGAAGAGTATTTATCGGTACTACTAAAACTATTACTATAGATAGCCTTGTAGTTAATTTCAATAATATCGATTTACCAATTAAACCAACTTTGCAAGGCAAAAATGCAAACGAATATGTTATCGTTAAAACTAATCCCGATGTAATTTTCAAAAAGTCACCTTATCAAGTTGATTTACAATTTAAACCACAATTTTATGGGGAAAGAACTGCAAGAATTAATTTAAATATGGATAACCCTTGTGGCACTCAAATTATTCAACTTGTTGGATTTGGCGTTTATCCAAGTGCGACCTTGCCCGAGGAAGTTAACTGGGGTATAAGAAGAACAAATAAAAATTACGATAGCACTATTGTAATAGAAAATCCTACTACTTCCATACTTCAATTAAATGAAGTGAGATGGAGCAACCAACCAAAGGACGGTGAGTTTACTTATGTTCCTTTTGGGAAGTATCCAGTTGAAATTCCTCCACAAAGCAAAATCGAAATGCCTGTATCATTCATACCTAAGCAAGAAATTCCATACGAAAGCGAATTGATGTTTGTAGTTCAGAACAAAGATGAAATTAATGAAATTCCTGTTAAGTTGATTGGTCAGGGACACCTGCCAAACTTGACTGTGGCTTGGGATTGTGGCACACCAGTTAAACCCAATCAAACTACAGATGCAAAATTAATACTTTCGAACAATTCAGAAAATTCCCCATTAAAGATTGATAGAATTAAATTAGCAAGTGCCAATGGCGCTTTCCAATGGAAACCCGGGACGAAAACGAATGGTTTAACCATAATTCCTAAGGAAACTATCGAATTATCCGTTGAATTTACTCCTAAAGATTATTCCAATAACTTAGTGCGGTTCACTACTTGGGCAGATAATTATGATGGTCAGTTTGCCGATTTCTGGAAAGAAAACACAAATAATTTCACTTGTCAGTCGATAGGAGTGGAGTACCCTTCCAAGTTAAGCTTTGGTTCAAACTTGGTTTGCGAAAATACAACATACAGCATTACTATTAAAAATACTAATCAGACAAGCGATCTGGTGCTACTACTTAGTCAGGCAACAATCGCAGGAATAGATAAAGATGCGTTCCAATTAATTACAAATACCGATGCTACCGTTAAAGGAGGCAACGAATATATTTGTCAAGTGAAGTTCCTATCCAAGATTCCTAAAAACCTGCTACAGGCAAAACTCACAATACCCACAAATATTGGCGAAAATATTTCTGTTGATTTGGAAGCCAAAGCAATTGGAATGAATATATCTACAACAAAAAAAGATATTAAGGAAATTCCCGGCGCTTCTTCGGAATTTAATATAATTTTGAAATCCGACGCTGCATCGCAAAGCATAACCAGTTTGAATATAACAATATTCTATCCGTCTCATCAAGTGAGAGTGGACGAAAAGTCATTTACGTCCAAAATAACTAACAACTGGACTTGGTCCAAGATTGATTTTTCGAAATTAGGAGAAATTAACCTTGTGGGTAGCGGAACCATTCCAACTCCTGCAAATCAGGAACTTGGAACTATAAAATTGATGTTCTTACTCGATACAGGAAAAACCTCTGCAATTACATCTAAAATTAAATATCCTTGCGACTTCATCTCCAATGATGACTTAGCTCAGGTTTACACAATACCAGTATGTTTCGATAATGGTCGATCCATATACGTTAAACTCGAAGGTAACGCACCACTTTTAGAGCCCGTTTTACCCAATCCTGCTTCGGATGTAATTGAATTGAATTTTAGCTGCTCGAAAAAGATGCTGGTCGAAAGTGCAATTTACGATATTTTTGGCCAAAAAGTAACAGATGTAATTAACCGTGACTATAGTGCGGGTTTTCACGAAGAAACATTTTCATTGGACGGAATCCAGCCAGGTGTTTACTTTATCCGCTTCGGAAATTCCGAAGGTTCACAACTTTATAAATTCATAGTTAACAAATAATTAGGAAATATTTCGTAATTTTGTAATCTTTGATATTTAATTAGGACTTAAAATGGGAACAACTTCAGATTTACGCCCCGGAGCTGTAATAAAATTTAACGGTGAACTGTGTACAGTACTCGAATCCGAGCATAGGACGCCTGGCAACTTACGTGCTTTTTATCAGGTGAGAATGCGAAGTATGAAATCGGGAAGAACCCTCGAAAACCGCTTCCGCTCTGGCGAAACAATTGAATTTGTAAGAGTAGAAAAAAATAATTACCAATTCCTTTACCGAGACGGCGACCACTTCATTTTTATGGACTATAACACCTACGAACAAATCCCGGTTGATGCCGATTTGGTCGGCAAGTTGGCTGATTTTATGAAAGAAAGTCAAGAAGCGATGCTGTCTATCAACGATGGATTAGTTTTGTCTGTGGAATTGCCCGCTTCTGTAGTTCTTAGGATTATCCAAACCGAACCTGGCTTTAAAGGCGATACCGCAACAAACGTAACAAAGCCTGCCACAGTCGAAACCGGTGCGAACGTTCAAGTTCCATTGTTTATAAACGAAGGCGATTTAATAAAAGTGGATCCAATTAATGGTTCTTACTTAGAAAGAGTAAAAGAATAAGAAATATCTTATATGCATTTGGGTATCCCCAAACATTGTATTTATATATACCGTAAACTTCTAGTACACTCATCCATCCGATGACTCCAAGTCATCGGATGGAATAATTTATTTTATTCCTTAATTACTTTTATGACGTCGTATTTATTCTCACAATTTAATTTTATAAAATACACTCCTGAGTTGATTGAATTGCAATCCCAGATAATCTCTGCTTCATTCATTCCTACTTGAAGAATCTCGAAATCGTTGCTCGATGATATCTTTTCTCCATTTGTGTTAAAAGCCTCAAAACCTTTTTTATCGAAGCATTCTAAGTTATTTGTGTATATTTTTATCTTTATCTGACTTTTTGCTGGTTGCGGATATGGATTGAAAAAATGCAACTTGGTTTGTTTCCTTTCAACTTGTTCCAATTCTGAGACCAAGTTAAATGTTCCTGTTTTAGTAAATTTTCTATTATTATTGAAAAATGCATGATCGTTAAATACAAATTCTGTATATCTACTATAATTCTTATAGGGAGTAATTGTGGAAGTTTCTATAAAATTGTCGTATAGATCCCATTTTAACAATCCTAGATCTTCAACCCGACATCTTTTAATTGTATAATCTTTATCGTAAAGGTATGTGTAATATTTGTCCATAAGAATTACTTTTGGTACTTGCTCGTTTATTTTATCTTTTACGTATCTTATGGTATCATCCCATACTTTTGTAATTGTATATTTATCTAAATTGAACCTATGTATCGTACATCTTCGATTAAAAACAGAATCATCCGGCTGGACCTTTGTATAATATCCAACATAAATAAATATTTCATTGTCTTTAGGAGAGTTACCAGAACAGCCTATTATTAAGTTTGGATTATCAAATGGCAATTCAATCTTTTGTTCGAATTCATCATTTAGTTTTTTATTTATTCCAATATAGAACTTTGCAGAATCATATAATGTCCAATTCTCTTTGCTCGGATATCTTGCCTCCATTAGTAGTGAATAGAATTTATACTTTTGAAAGAAAATTCCGGTAAGATTGGTTGAATCTAAAAAGCGATATACACATTGTTTATTATTCAAATCAAATTCAAATAAAGATGCACTATGCCTTAAATTTGAACTAGATGTAGATCTACTAATTTGAAAATAGTATTTATCATCAAGCTTATTTAGCTTAACATCACTTGAAGAATTAGTTTTACCAAGCACTGACGTTCTGTTTCTAATACCATCAACCCATATTGGTTCAAATGTTTCCCCAAAGTTTTGCGTTACCAAACAATTAAACATTTTTGTTGTATCTTTTATCTTATCTTGAAAAGCCAATATTAACAATACTCCAATTCCATTTGTATCAATAGTAAATCCTGCAGTAGATGTGTAAGTATCACCAGCAAAATAAATAAGCCTATCTGTAAATAATTGAGGAAGAAATGTTAATCCTCCATTGTTGGTATGGAATATCTGAGCACTTTTTCCAACAAAATATCCCCTGTTTTCATCCAACCATTTGGTTATCATAAATTCGATACTTTTGTCAATTCTCGATACTAAATTTAATGTTTTACCATTATCTTCGGATATATATAATGTCTTATTGGGACCTGTTGCAACTATTAATTCATTTTCGAATACATTCAGAGAATTTATTTGTAAATTAGATAAAACATATCTTTCTACGCCATTCAAGGATATACCGCTAAGTTTTTGGTTTTCATACTTATATAACTTTGCGTATGCAACATAATCTTCAAGAACATCAATCTTGTCGATTCTGTATATTGTAGAACCATTCGTTTGGAATTTATTGCCTCCATCAATACCATAAATCTTTCGAAAATTCATATTTGTTTCTGAATATTCATAGAATGAACCTCCTTTGACAATAGCGGCTGTATTTTTGTATTTTAAAAGTTGAGATGGAATTTCTATATTATCTTCCAAAATTATTTGCTCTAAATTTTTATTCTGTATATTGTATTTATATACTCTATTTGAATATGTAGTTATAAATAAATTTTCATCAACGAATAGAATGTATTTAATATTTACTGTGTCTTTTATCTCAAATTCTTCCTTTATTTGGAAATTTAATGAAAGTTTTGTGATTTTCTTATTTAGTGAATGAGCTATGTATATTTCTTGATTCTCAGATATATCAAAGTCACCAATTTTATCAATTTTCTCGAACACTTCAAGTTGCTCAAAATGATTGTTTGTTTTGAACAAAAAACCATTTTTGGTTATACCGATAAAACCATTGTTGCTTGTAATTAATTTTTTAATACTTGCAGAATCGTTCCGAAACAACTGTTTTACATTCCAATTCTTTCCTTTATCTTCACTATGTAATACTTGCCCGGAATCTCCATAAATGTATATAGTACCATCTTTATATGTAGAACCATAAAAATCATAGATCAACTTGAAGGCATCGTAATCGTATGCAAATGCCTTATTAATTGTTAAGAATATAATCGCAAGAAGAAAGTAATTTTTAATATTCATATTTTTCCCTCTTTTTTTAATGCGTTGGCTCATAAGTTTCTACATAAATGGTAATACTTAGAAGATATTTTAATATTGAACTATCCAACAAATAACTCATGAGCCAACTTTTGTTATTCTAATTCGTTATTGGACAATCTGTAAAATATATATAACAATCTGTTTCAAAGTAAGCATTGGGATCCCCGGAGAATTCTGGTACACCAATTATTGTGCAATTATCCCCAGGCATTATATAAACACTGTCAACTATGTAATCTAGGTGAATGATATTATTTTGGTCGTAATAATAACAAACTTTATAAGTATAGATACACTGAGTGGTAGATGGACATGCTTCAATTCTGCATTCTTGCAAATATGGGTCATTAATTTGCTTCCAACACTTTGGTATTCCAATACTCGAAACATGTTGTGTCCAGTTACCTGATGAACAAGGCTGTATACAGTTTGTCTTCATTACAAAATCTAGCATCATTGCTTGAACTGCTTCCTTCCAAAATAAATCTGTTATTGGAGTGTTGCATCCTGGCATAGAATAGCTAAATCCTGCAATTCTAATACCAAAACCAAAACCAGTGGCCTCGCAACAATATTCGTATGATAATACAATTTCACAACCTTCAGGCAGTGGTGGCCCCCAATGAAAAACAGTTGTTTCTCTAATCCAGTTTACGCAATTAGTTGCTTGTGAATGCAAGAAACCAGATAAAAAGACAATAATTATTAAAGTATATTTTGCTTTTTTCATATTTTTTTTCCCTTTGTTTTAATTGAATTTTATTTTTTTTATTTTTTTTATTTCCTCCACTTTTTTTGCAAAGCGGAAGATAACTTCTTGAGGTAACATTTTAACAGCAAGTATGCTACAAAGCAGAGCCGAATTACTACCTCAGGCAATTGCCTTGTAGC
>CAYOPF010000014.1:0-34165 GCA_964405755.1 uncultured Chloroherpeton sp. | reverse complement strand
GCATAACCTTGCCAAGGTTAGGGTCGCGAGTTCGAGTCTCGTTTCCCGCTCGACGACGAGAGTCGCTCTTCTTCTTTATGCTGCATGCCTTGCCGTCCAATCCCCCCGATGGCGAGGCTTTTTTTTATCAGGTAACACAAACATATTCAAATTTATCTAAGTATTTTTTGGAAATTTAACGATTATTTCTTAATTTAGCAGTAAATGAAATGTTATGGATTTCTTTAACTTAATAATTGGTAACCCAGATTGGGCATATTTGTTTTTGTTAGTAGGATTGTTAGGAATATTATTTGAATTAACAACCCCGGGAGCCTCATTTCCAGGTATTGTTGGTACGATTTCGTTAATTCTTTCAATAATTCTATTTACCAATTATCAAGTTAATTTTTTTGGAATAGGATTGATAACTCTTGGATTTATACTTTTAATTTTGGAAGTAAAATTCATAACATTTGGTGCGTTAGCAGTACTTGGTATTACTGCATTTGCTTTTGGTTCTTACAATTTAATAACTAGAGGAAATGATATGCAAATATCCTTAACAATGATTATTACTTCGAGTATAGTATTACTTGCATTTTCGCTGTTATTACTTTATTTGGGATTGAAAGCTCAGAAAAACAAAAAAGTAAGCGGTTCTGAAGGTTTAATTGGCTCGGTCGCAATCGTATCCAAAGACATTTTTCCTAACTCTGTTGGTGAAGTTAAGGTTTTAGGTGAAAGATGGAGAGCAAAATCTACGCAACATTGTCGATTGGGCGAAGAAGTAGTAATAGAAAACATTGATAATTTAACAATATTTGTAAATAAAAAGTAAATAAATAGAATGGCACAAACAAACAAAATATTAGTTGCAGAAGACGAAACTTCGAATCAACTACTTGTTAAACGAACACTTAACAAGGCAGGATACACTGCAGTGGTTGTGAACAACGGACTTGAAGTACTGAAAATAATGGAAAGAGAGCAATTTGATGCAATAATAACTGACTGGATGATGCCCGAAATGGACGGTATAGAACTTATCCGCAGTATTCGTAAAAAGTACAAGGAGCCTCCTTTCCTGCTTATGATGACTTCTCTTGCAAGCGAATCGGCCCGTCGGCACGCATTAGAAGTTGGTGCCGACGATTTCATTGCAAAACCTGTGAATTTGAATGAATTGATGGAGAGGATCCAAAGTGGTATCGCACGGCAAATGCAAGTTGATACTAGGTCGTCCTTTCGAGAATCGACTGTTATTTCCAGCAAAGTTGTACCTAACTCCGTTGCAGTTGCTATTGCCGCAAGTACTGGCGGACCACCAACTGTATTGCAAGTTCTAAAAGGATTAGATCCCAAGGCCAATACTACCGTTTTTATTGTTCAGCATGGTCCTGCATGGATGTTAGAATCTTTTGCCCAAAAACTTAATGAAGAAACGGGCTTCACTGTCCGTATCGCTTCCAATCTTATGCCTACACAACCTGGATTTGTTTACATTGCTCCAGGAGAATTGCACATGCGTGTAGATAAAACCACCAACCGAATAGTCTTGGACGATGGTCCAAAAGAAAACTTTGTTCGTCCTGCAGCCGATCCACTATTTCGCAGTGTCGCCGAAGCTTATGGCAAATTCTCGGTTGGTGTGGTTCTCACAGGATTAGGTCGAGATGGCACTCAAGGAATTTCGCATATTCATTCAGTTAAAGGAAGTATTATTGTTCAGGATCCAGAAACAGCAATTGCTTCGTCCATGCCAAGTTCCGCAATATCTTCGAATATTCCAACTCGCATTGAACCATTGGATAAAATTTCTGCAGCAATAAATGAGAGAGTTTTTGCACTTGCTGCCTTACTTAAAAAAGTAAAAGGATAATATTCTTTTTATCATATTTATAAAAAAAGTCCAACATCATCAAAATGTTGGACTTTTTAATTAAATACTTTTGCAATTTTTATTTAATCTTTATAAACTTGGATTGCTTGGTTACTACTCCATTCTCGAAAACCAACATATACAAACCTGTATTTAAGTTGGATATATCGATATTTTTAAGTAAACCAGCAGTTGGAAATATTTCTTGCACCTTTCGTCCGTAAGCATCGAGAATTGTTACTTTTCCCGGTAATAATTCCGAAGATAACATTAATGAAATATTCGATTTTGCAGGATTTGGATATACTTCAAAGCTGTTGCCAGTAAGTTCACCCACAGATTTGGGTTCTTCTACCTTGGCTTGAAGGTAATAAAATCCATCATTGATAAATTTAAACTGATCAATTTCTTTTCCATTAATCACATTAATAATTTTAGTAACTTCCAGCGAATTTTCCGATTTGTTTGATTTATTGAATAATACCAACTTTAACTTTTCGTTCTGGACGGCACCTTCGATAACCTCTTCGGTTAATGGGTTGTCTCCCCAAATTGTTAGTGAAGTTAAAGGTTGGGTGATTATTGCAGAACCTATTATCTCGCCGTTTTCCTTCAAAATACCTATTTCGCCTTCGATTTCGCCAACTTCACTAAGTTCTACTGAAAGATTGGCACTTACCCCCGTTTGTGTATGTTTAGGTTTAAACACTTCGGGTTCATTGGTTATAAAATCATTATTAATAATATTTCCATAATAGAAATTGATGTTTGGATAGATGAAATCAGCATTTTCGCGAGTGATTAATTTATATCCTTTTCCTGGATACAATACTTTAATATTGTCAGTATTTGTACCAGGTATGTAGCTGTTTCCGTTTTCGTCCTTAACCAACAACAAAGACGAAGAAATTGAATTGAATGCATCAATAGTTCTCATTGCATACATTGGAAGAAACGGAATAAAATACCATTCTCTTGCAACGAAATTTAGTGGATATTTCTCTGGTTCAATTATTTCGCCAGTAATTGTTAATGATTGAGATACATAATTGCCATTAGTTACAACTTGGTAACCAGTAAGCACATTCCAATTTCCAATTTGATTTATATTATGAGATGGGAAATATGTTTTACCCCATTGGTCCTGTACGTACCTTAAAAAGTTATTAACAGTAACACTTGCAAAAATTCCTTCGATGGCAGGCATGTCGGGAACTACGTTCGAAGATATTAGATTTATAATGTTTCTGTTCAAAGTTATGTTTAAATTATTGGAACTTGAAAGCGAAGAAACATAGCTGATTTTATTTGGCGAAAAAGTATTACCATTGGAACCAGTATAACTTGAGTATTTTGCAGAAGCAAAGTAAGCAATACCTTGTTGGCCATCCCATATTTTGTAGATGTAGTTTTCGTTAGCTGCAAAACCATCTTTTTCTTCAGTATATGGATTGTCTCCCCATACAGTTACAGATAGGTTCTTATAAGTAATCCATTTGCTGAGACCTGCACAAACCAGAACTCCATTTCTATTGAACCAAACGCTAACATAATCACCGGTTTGCAATTTGCGAGTACCAATTTTGGGATTGATTGTATCGGGCACAATAATTAAGGCATTATCTCCTGTTTGGGAAATCACGAACCAGTCCGATGGAGGAGGAAATGCAGTATTTTCCTTTTTGATTTTAAACTTACCATTACTAACATCCCCGATTATCGAATTATAGGAATCCACCAATCTAATCATTGCTTCTGTTGTTGTTGTATCCACAACTAACCAATCATATTGGAATAGATTGGAATTAACAGAATCGGCTATTGATTTCCATGTTTTTCCACCATCGAGCGAAAGTAATATATTTAATTTCAATGAATTAATCGAGCTCCAGGATATTGTAGCCAAATTATTAGCCTCGAGCACTTCTCCCCCGTTTGGCGATAAAAGTACTATACCATTTCCCATAATTGTGAAGGGCTTAGAATTTCTATCAAAAAATGATGAATTAGTCATGTCATATATTCCAATCACTGCATTTGTAGTTGGAATATTTGGAACAGTCCATTCATATTCCTTAATATTTGCAGGAACATTGGAAGCCACTGTCTGCCAACTAGTTCCGTTGTTAGTTGAGAACCTTATTGAAATCAAATCAGTATCGAGATAGTCCCACTTAATTTTAAATTTCTGACCTACATAAAGGATTTCGTTTCCAATAGGTGCAAGCAATTGAAGCCCTTTAATAGCAAACAAAGTATCACTATCATCGAAAATACTGGACTGCTTCGTGTCCATAATTCTAATCTTACACTGATTGGATGGAGTTTTTGGAATTCTCCATGAAAAGACTCCCGACAATGCTGGATAATTATCTGCAATCACAATCCAATCCAAACCGTTATTTAAAGTATAGGAAATCCTTATTGTGCTGGTGCCTATGCTTTCCCAAGTTATTGGTAGCAACATATCAGCCATATAATTACCTGAATTAGGTGTCTTGAGGTGCAATCCGATAATAGTAAACATACCAAAGGTCTGAGAAGTAAAATCATTTGGAAATTGAGTAGAAACAAGTTTTATTTTGCAGGCTTGGGAAGGTGTAGGTGGAACATTGAATGTATGATGTTTGGCATTTGCATTAATGTTCGAGGCTAATATGGTCCAATTTTGTCCTGCATCGGTCGATATCATTATGTGTATGGTTGATAGACCAGTGGATTCCCAAGTTACTGTATGTTGACTATTGATTTGCCATTGCTCGCCCGAATATGGCGTGAGTAAATTAAGAGAAAACTGCGATTTGTCGAGTACTTCGAATTTCGGAGAATTTGACCATCTGGATTTGAAAATATTGTCAGTAATTCTAATACGACAATTCTTGCTATTTACATCAGGAAGGGTTATACCATACTCCCCTGCCTCGCTTGGAATACCAGTTGCGATTGTTTGCCATGTGGTACCGTTATCTGCCGAAAAGAGAATATCAATCGAATTGGAATTTGTGGAATTCCATTTTACCAATAGGTTTTTATCCGAGAGGAATACTTCACCACCTATAGGATTTGTTAAATTTAATGTAACTAAATTCGAATCGATTATTGTAAATATCCCCGATCGTCCTACTTCGGAAGAATTGCTACTACGAACTCTTACTAATGCTTTATCTGTAATGATATTTCCGGGAACAATCCATTGGAATGTACCTAAACTAGTATTCAAATTAGTTGCAATATTAGTATAGGTGGCCCCACTATCAAGAGAATAATCGATATCTACGTTGTTCACTCCTGAGGATAACCACGATATTGCAACAGAGTTGTTTGTAAAATATATATCACCAGGTTTGGGATTTAAAACTTCTACATAGGATTCTGGTAAATCACAAGGTGCAAGCAAGTATATTTCACCCGTATTATTACCTGCTAATAGGTTGCCGTTTGCCAAAAAGCATAACGAGGTTATTGGTTTATTTGGAAGTCCCGCACTAATTAATTGCCAATTAGAACCGTTGTTAGAAGAAATATAGACATTACCAGTAGTCGTACCAGTTGCTAACCATCCATTGTTTTTATTGTAAGCTAATGAGACATATTTAACAAGTGGGATGTTATTCCTTCGGAACCAAGACGAACCACTTGTGGATGTGTAGAACAAACCACTATCCGACGCAGCAAGAGCAAAGGTCGTCTGATAGCTTACTAATGCATTTATATTAGGGTTTGTTATTCCATTATTTATTTGGAACCAAGGTGCAGGATCCACTTTTCGTTGCATCCCGTTTCCAAGAGTTCCAGCTAGAACATAGTTATTTCCTGTAACTGCAAGGGATAGAATGTATCGGTTAATTAAACTAGTACTCGAATCAACCCACTGGTTTGTATTATTATTCCAAACAAAATAACCATTCTCGGTACCACACGAAATTCCTTCGAATTGTTTCGTTATAATAGAGCGCACTTTCCTGTTTGATAATCCTGTACCATACCATTGCCACAGGGTTTGTCCGATTTGACGACGGAAAACTCCACTATCTGTGGCGGCATAAAGAAAACCATTACTGTTATATGCAAGATCGAAAACTTTTGAATTGGTTAAGTTTTCGTTATAATTCATCCAGTTTTTACCATCATTGTTTGATAAATACACACCAAAATTTTTTGTGGCCGCAAATACTTTCCCATCCGAAAATTGAACAATTTTACTAACTTCATCCGTTGCAGGGACATTGCTTAATTTTAACCAAAAACAAGCTGTTTGAATATTATTATAATTTTTATTCTTAACAGTTTGAGAATTTAAGGTTGCAAATGAAGTTATTAAAATCAGTAAAACAGTTCCAAAATATAGAATAGATTTACATCTCATAATTGTTGATATATTTATCATAACAAACCCACTTGATTTCCAATATTTTAAAAAATAAAACTACAAATTTTTTGCCAAAAGATAATTAATTTTCAAAATTTTAATGATTTATTGAAAAATTCATATTTCAGAACTCAATATATTCTCTTTACAGTCCTCATAATATGAAATAATTTAATTAATTTCCATTTTAATTGTTTGACAAAAATTAAAATATTTTTTATAAATAATATTTTCATTAAGTAATCGACTTGAATTTGATATTAAAACAAAAGGAATAAATATGATTAAAAAAATATTACTACTTGCCTTTTTCTCAGTATTTGTTATTGGGTGTGCAACTATGATGCAACGTGAAGCAGAGTTGCCGGATTTGCCACCTCCAGCAGATTACAAACCTATTTTTATTACCGATACAGTTGATATTAACTCAGTTTCGGGCAATTCTCTCGACTTGGAATTGTCGCGTTACGAAATAAATGATGATGAGAAAGTAACTGTATTTTTCCATTTAATTGGCAATCAAAAAGCATTTTCATTAAATTCATCCTCCTCGAATTTACTTAAACGCTTTTGTGGTGGTAAATTATTAACAAAAGAAGGCGAAATTCCAATAGAAAAACTCATTGTAAAAGAAAGTGTTCTCAAAGATAGAAAACCATTAGCAATAGCAATTGCATTGGACCATAGTGGTTCTATGGGAGAATACCGAGCCTACGACTGTCAAGATGCAGTTATTGATTTTATACGAAGCAAAGCACCAACAGATTTGATTAGCATTATTAAATATGACAACAATATACTTACAGAAGTTCCTTTAACAAACAATTCTGCTGTTGCAATCAATAAATTTAAACGAAATGGATTGTTGGATTTTGGTGGAATGACTGCAATTTCGGATGCCATTGATGCAGGGATCGACGAACTTGCAAATGTTGGAAAAGAATATCAAAAAATGGTAGTTGTTTTCACAGATGGGTGGGACAATTCATCTAGGATTAGTTTCGAACAGGTAGTACAAAAAGCAAAGAAAAACAATGTAATTATAAACGCAATTGATTTTGGCTATGGAATAAACGAAGGCTATATGCAGCAGTTTTCAATTCAAACTCACGGTATTTATAAGCATATTTATAAGAAGGACGAGTTCTCTCTCTTATTCCAGGATATCATTAAAAGATATGAATATTATTACACCACCCAAATCGCTTTACCTGAATTTGGTGAATACAAGTTTATACTTAATTATTGTATAGAAAATAAAGTACTTTCGGACACAATTACCATTAACAATATACCCAATATTGGCGATATTACACTCTTAAATGTATATTTTGATACCGACAAATTTAATTTAAAGTCTGAGTCTATGAAGGCAATTAAAAAAGTTGCTAAGTTAATGAAAGTATTTCCAAATATTTCAATTGAAATTTCTGGACATACCGATACACAAAACCGGACCAATGATCCGAACTATAATGTAAAACTTTCTCAAAACCGAGCAGATGAAGTTCGCAAAGCCTTAATAAAAGAGGGTATCGAGGAATTTAGAATTGTTGCAAAAGGGTATGGCGAATCGATGCCTATTGCCGACAATAGTACAAACGAAGGACGAGCATTGAACCGCCGAACTGAATTTATAATACTGAAAAAGTAACGATTTCATCATTGTATCAAGCTATTCTTTGATTAGTGAAAAATTATACTATACACTAAAAATACTCGTAATTAGTCTATTATAAATAAACTTATAAAAATTATTATGAAAGTTAACCTTGAATTAGTCGAAAAAATGCACATTGTTGCAAGCGATGGTAATAATCACAAAACCGAGTTCGATTCAGTTGAAGCTGCAGGTGGAGATAACAAAGCACCCACTCCAATGTCGGTAATGCTCGAAGCAATGGCTGCTTGCTCCTTAATGGATGTTGCGGCAATCATTCGTAAGAAAAGAAAATCAATAACTGAGTTGAAAGTTGAAGCCGAAGGAGAAAGAGCGGCACAACACCCGAAAGTATTCGAAACAGTACATTTGAAATATTATTTAAAAAGTTCCGATGCAGATATCAAAGATTTGGAAAGAGCCATTGAATTAAGTCAATCAACTTACTGTGGGGCATCTGCAATGTTCCAACGCTCCGGCTGCAAAGTAACAACCGAAGCACACTTGGAACAATAATTAATTACTAATAATCTAACGTAAGAATTCGACCCTTAGTGAAATTGAAGAACTTATCTTTATTGGCAATTTCTACACCTTCCCGTAGGTCTTCGGGTTTATAACCAGCTATTTTTAGGCAAGTTGGGCAAGCCATCACAGTTCCTCCCAATTCCTTAATCTTTTTAATATAAGTATGGGCAGATTCGAAGTCTGAATATTGCAAATCTTTTGCATCTTTAACAAGTAACTTCACAGCATCGATGTCCATATAAACAAGAACATCTCTATCTTGTGCAATCATCGAAGCCATTTTAAGTGGCATAAGAACTTCGTGTGCATCATCATAAGCTTCGGTAATGTGAATAAATAAACCATCTCGCACATTTTCTTTTACGATTTCTTTTTCGATAACTTTTTCTTCTAGCTTAACACAAGAGAAAAATAACATTGGAATAATTACTAAGACAAATAATTTTTTCATAAAAAAACTCCATTAATTTCTTACAAAATTAATGAAGTTGTCGTAATAATTAGACTGCTATCTAATTATTTTTTCTAATAATTTAATAGTTTAATAATGTCATTGTATATTTTATCTTCTGTTGGCAGTACGTCGTATTCATATTCAGGAGCATAAGGAATATGACAATCTTTGGCAGTGTGGCGCATTATTGGTGCATCCAAATAATTAAATGCATCGTGTTGGACCGACGCTGCAATCTCTGCACCAAAACCGAGAGTAAAAGCATCTTCGTGGGCAATCATTAATCTGTTTGTTTTCTTAAATGATTTGATTATTGCCTCTTTATCCCAAGGTATAATGGTGCGTAAATCGATTAGTTCAACTGTTTTGCCAGTATCCTTTTCGATTCGTTTTATTGCATTGAAGGAATCTTTTAACGTTAAACCCCAACTAACAACAGTTGCATCGCTTCCCTGGCGAACAACACGAGCTTTACCAAAGGGTAATAGAAAGTTACTATCAGGTTCAGCAGTCGATGCAAATGGTAACCTATATAAACCCTTATGTTCAAGAAATAGTACTGGCTCCTGCAAACGACAAGCAGTTTTCAACAATCCTTTAGCATCGGCAGCGTTAGATGGATAAGCAATATACAACCCGGGGATATGAGCAAAAAATGCTTCAATATTTTGTGAATGGTATAAACCACCGTGGATGTAACCACCAACTGCAACGCGAATAACCATAGGACAAGAGAAATTGTTGTTTGAGCGAAATCGCATTGTGGCAACTTCATCGCGAATCTGCATAAAAGCAGGCCAGATGTAGTCTCCAAACTGTATTTCGACGACAGGTTTCCATCCCTTAACAGCCATACCTAAAGCAGTACCAACGATAGATGCTTCGGCTAACGGAGAATTGAACACTCTTTCTTTCCCAAATTTGTTTGTTAATCCACGTGTGGCAGTAAAAACACCTCCCTTTGGGTCGGCTACATCTTCGCCATAAATAACCATTTTTGGATTTCGCTCCATTTCCTCCATCATTGCGTGGTTAACTGAATCAACCAAAACAATTTTACTATCAGAATCGGGATAATCAAATTCTTTGTAATCTAACTCGCGGGTTTCCGCTGGTGCAAATATATGATCTATGGAATTTTCGGCTTTTGCAGATGGTCGTTCGAATGCCCAATCTACATCGGCATTAATTTCCTTAACTATTTTGTCATACAAATCATTTATTTCATCTTGGGTAGCTAACTTATTTTCAATTAAGTATTGAGATAAATTTTTTATAGGATCTTTGTGGGATTTTGCTAATTCCAATTCTTCCGATGGACGATATTTCTTTTGATCATCGCTGGATGAATGGGGTAACAATCTTTCAATAAGTGAATGCAGTAAAGTAGGACCTTTTCCAGCACGCATATATTCGACAGCTTTTTTGGCAGCTAAATAAGATTCGAAAAAGTTTGAACCATCGTAAGTAAACATTTTCAAATTTGAATAGGCACAGAAGGAGTGAGTTACCGAGTCCCCTGATGATTGCTGTTCGCGAGGAACCGAAATTGCATACCCATTATCTTGAATGTGAAAGAGCACAGATAATTTTTCTCGCGAAGCCCAATTAACAGCCTCGTAAAATTCACCTTGCGAAGTTGTGCCTTCGCCCGAGGATACATACACAATTTCGTCTGTCCCTTCCTTCTTTGCAGCTAATGCAGTACCAGTTGCATTCAAAAACTGCGTTCCAGTTGGGGAGGATTGAGTGGGCAAATTCAAATCTTTGCGTCCATAGTGACCGGGCATTTGTCTTCCACCGGTGGACGGATCTTCTGGCTTACCGAATGCAAGTAGGAAATAATCCTGTGGAGTATAACCCATAGCATAAGAAAAAGCTAAATCACGATAATAAGTCCAGCCCCAATCTTTGCCAGGTTGTAAATTCATTGCTATTGCAACCTGTGTCCCTTCGTGGCCGCTTCCGCCGATGTGGAAAAACGATTTCCCTTGTTTAACCAGCATAAGGTGTTTTTCGTCGGTATAGCGTGCTTTCATCATTGTTTTTAACGCTAATAGTAAGTCTTCTTGTGTAAGTCCTAATTCAGTATGAGGTAAATTATTAAAAGTATTACTTTGAATTTTAACAATTTCTGCAGCACATCCAGCACCAATTTTTTCGTTGAATTGATTGGAATCCAAAGTATTCTCAATTTGATTTAATAATGCTTCATTTTGGGAAGGTGAAGTATTTTTTTTTGCCATAATATTTGCTTTCGATTAATTTTTGAATTTGAAATGAAATTTATTAATTTCGTATTTAAAATATTTAAAAACGAATAAATTTAGTAAATATTAATATTAATTTTAGTTTTTGATTATTAATCAATTTTAACATATAACTAATGAGTTGGGAAAAAATAATAGGACTTGAACGAGAGAAGATATTACTTCAAAAAGCAATTCTATCAGGAAAAATTGCTTCTGCTTATCTTTTCTATGGTAGCGAAGGAATTGGAAAAAGGGCTATGGCATTACAATTTGCAAAATCGATAAATTGCGAAAAACCTATAATCGACATAGAGAACTCAACAATTGATTCCTGCAATGTATGCCAAAGTTGCAAAATGATGAATAGTTTGACTCATCCTAACTTGCATATAGTTTTTTCTATACCATCTGGCAAATCGGGAGACACAAAATCAGATACTCCACTTAGTAGATTGGACGATAAACAAATTGCTGAACTTCAAGCACAGATTGAAAGAGTTTCAACAAATGCTTATCATCGTTTTTTGCTGCAAGGTGCTCACACAATTAAAATTGATCAAATTCGCGAGATAAAAAAGAAAATTGCTTTAACATCGGCTCGTTCGGGAAAATCATTTATTATCATATTTAATGCCGAAGAAATGACACGCGAAAGTGCAAACGCTTTTTTGAAAACACTGGAAGAGCCTAATGAAAATACTCACATAATATTAGTTTCATCGCAAAAGGATGCCCTTTTGGATACGATATTATCCAGAACGCAACTATTCTTTTTCCATACCCCAACTATAGAAGAAATTAAGTTTGGATTAATTGAGAAATACAATGTTGAATCAAATAAAGCACAGGTAATTGCATCTCTTTCAAATGGTTCCGTATCTGCTTCCTTGGAACAATTAGAAAAAGAATTTATTGATTTGCGGAGCGAATTGGTTGATATTCTTCGAATAGCACTACGAAAAAAGGGTTATAGAATAGAATTGATCGACAGAATTGATAAATTGATTAAGGAAAACGACAGCCGAGAGATAATTTCGGCTTTGATGCTTTTCGAAATGTGGTTTAGAGACGCATTATTTTATTCTAAATCTCAAGATATATTAAAAATAATTAATCTAGATATGAAAGAGGTTATTGAGAAATTCGTTAATAATATTGATAATTTCGATTATTCAGAAGCAATAAAATTAATTGAAAAATCTATTAATTTAATCAAAAAAAATGTCAATATTCAATTAATTTTAGTAAATTTATATTTAGGATTAAGAACATATTTGCATAAGTTTTATTAGACGAGACTATAATAAAAATTAGTTTTAAATGAACATTGATAATAATTATAAATCAGATACCAATATTTCAGAGACGGTATCTCATACAAACGGCAATTCAAATCACAATTTCGAGAAAAAAATCGAAGGGAATGGTTTATCTCAAAAAATCTCCGTAGAAAATTCTATTGATAAAAATGAAGACAACAATTTTATCCAAAATGGAAATACAAAAAATGACAGCTACCGTACTGTTGCCAAACCTGAGGACAAATCCAAATTACTAAATGATTTTTCTGCAGTTGAAGTAGCTTGTCAGAACAAGCAAAAAGAAATTTTCTATTGTCCGAAGGAAATAAAAGTAACTTTAAACTCTTGGGTTGTTGTCGAAACCGACAATGGAGTGGATATTGGTAGAGTTACCTTAGATCATAAAGCTGCTTTTCGCAAATGGGAAATCACCAGGCAAACCCCTGTTTATTCAATTAAACACCGCGCTCATCCAAAAGAAATAGAACGACATAAAAGCAATCTTGAGGAAAACCAGCTAATAGTGAAGAAGGTTCAGGAAATTTCGAATAGTCTTAAACTGGACATAAAGATTACAGAAGCAGAATGGCAGCTCGACCATCATAAATTAACTATATATTTTCTTGCACCACAACGAGTTGATTTTCGGGAACTGGTAAAAGAGTTGGCTAAACTTTACAAAACACGCATTGAATTACGTCAAATAACCCACAGAGAAAGAGCTCGACGCATTAGCTGCTGGGAAGGTGTTTGTGGACGTCAGATTTGTTGTAGTTCTTTCTTGCACCACATCAAACCAATAACTGTTGAGCATGCCAAGGTTCAACAACTTTCGTCGAATGTAACAAAATTAAGTGGATATTGTGGTCGTCTGAAGTGCTGTCTGTTATACGAATACGAGACTTATAGCCAGGAATCCAAGCGTTATCCTCGATTAGGTGCGATAATGACAACAGAAACTTCGCAACACAAGCTTATCAAATTCGATATTTTTAAGGAAACCCTCACTTTCTTTGACGAAAACAACCATGTAATCAAAACATTTACTTTGGAAGAAGTCCAAATATATGCTTCGGAAAACAAAATTGTAGAACCAAGCGACGATCATTATTGCTGTCAAAATCTTTCTGGATTCGAGGGAGAATTAGAGGAACTTATAGAAATTTCGGATTGAAAAAATACTTCTACTTTTTATTCTTAATTTTGTATTCAATTTCTTTTTGAGTTTGATATGAAAAATATTATTCCTGCTGAAAGGACTATTAATGTTACTTATGCAATTCGTGATATTATCGTAATGGCCGACCAGGTGAAGAAAACTGGTAAAAAAATGTATTACTTAAACATTGGCGACCCAAATGTTTACGATTTTGCCACGCCACCCGAAATTATCGAGTCTATCCATAGAGCAATGACCGATAACAAAAACGGCTATGCTTCTTCGATTGGTGAGCAATTTGCAATCGATTCCATACAAAGGGATGCCGAGAAAAAGGGTATAAAAAATATTCAAAGTATTTTTATCACTTCCGGCGCCAGCGAAGCCATCGAAATTTGCTTATCAGCTCTAGTTAATAAAGGTGAGAACTTTTTGATGCCAACTCCTGGCTATCCACTTTATACTGCTGTGCAAAGTAAATACGAAATGGAACCAAATCCGTATTACCTGGACGAAAGCAATGGTTGGCAGCCCGACATTGAAGACATCAAGTCGAAAATCAATAGTAAGACCAAAGCAATTGTACTGATTAATCCAAACAATCCAACAGGATCAATTTACAAAGAAGAAACCTTGCGAGAAATCATCAATTTAGCCCGAGAACACAATTTAGTGATTTTTGCTGACGAAATTTATGATAAATTGATTTTCGATGGCAAAAAAATGATTTCTATTGCATCGTTGGACGACCAAGTACCAATGATAACTTTTTCTGGATTATCAAAGAACTTTCTTGCACCTGGTTTTCGAATTGGCTGGGGTGTAATTAGTGGAAATATCCAATTTGTAGGTGATTATATTGAGGCAATTCATAAATTGCTAAGAGCAAGAGTTTCGGCCAATCATCCTCTTCAATATGCAATCCCAACTGCTTTGGATGGAAATCAAAAACATTTATCTGGAGTTATTGCACGATTGGAAAACCGACGTCGAATAACTATGGAGAAATTGGCTACAATCGATGGCATTAGTTTAGTCCAACCCGAAGGAGCATTTTATGCATTTCCATCTATCGATGTAGAAGATGATGCTCATTTTTGTGCAGAGTTAATTAAAGAAACTGGCGTTGTTGTCGTTCCCGGGACCGGTTTTGGCCAACGACCAGGTAGTCATCATTTTCGTATAGTAATACTTCCACCCGAAGATGTTATGAATGATGCATTCAATTTAATTAAAGAATTTTACTCAATATATAAATCAAAATACTAATGACTTGGTTTCAGAAAATCTACGAATTTTTTATAAAATTTCGTGATTTCATTGTATTCACATCACTTGTAGTAATATCCCTCAGCATGATTTCGCTGGGGGATTTTACGAGTATTGGTGGAATGAGAGCCTCCATTGTTGCTTTAGTTGGGTTTATTAATGAAAGAGTTTTTATTTTACCAAACATTTCTGCACTTCAGAAGGAAAATCAGATACTTAGAGAACTTAACGTCGAACTATCGAATGAAGTTACTCGTAATTATCTTGCCGAAAAGGAAAATATTGAGCTAAGAAGATTGCTTGATATGAGACAAAAAAGCAAAACCAGCATAATTTTTTGCGATGTTGCTGGAATCGAAAAAATTGGAAACAAGAATTATCTAATAATAAATAAAGGGAGTAGCGACGGATTGGACTTTGGAATGATTGTCCGCACCGATGCAGGTTTAGTAGGAACTATTACAGCTACGAGTAATGGCTATTCTATCGTTGAAACAATATATAATCCCGATGTTCACATTTCAGTAATTATTGCTAATTCGTCATTAAAAGGCATTCTTACTTATGATGGTGTAAGAGATTTGATTATTGACAATATACCAAAGACACTTGAAGTAAAAACTGGCGAAGAGGTATTAACCTCCAATTTTAGTAGTCGATTTCCTGCAGATATTCCAATAGGAGTAATTGCTCAGGTAGAGATACCAAAAAGTTCATTATTTTTTAGAGTAGTGGTAAAACCTCATTCTTATTATAGCCAAGTGCAACAAGTTGTTGTAGTCAAAGAACTTCCTGATTCCAGTAAGATAAATTTGATAAAAGAATTTTTTGGGAAACAACAAATAATCAGATGAAATTTTTCTTAGCAGACATAAATGTTACAAAAGATATTCGAACAAGACTTGGTCTTTATTCCTTGTTTGCAATCTTTTTGGCATTATTACAAATATCTCTTATTCCATTGATGGAAGTATTCGAATCAATCCCTAATTTGTTGTTGATATTTTCGATATGGATTGTTTTGCGCGAAGGTAAATTAGTAGGATTTGCATCTGCGTTTGTATTGGGTATTATTTATGATGTATTTACTCTGCAAGTTCTAGGTGTAAGTTCATTTGCATTCTTAGTTAGTGCTTTGATCGCAAGTTTCTTTTATCGGAAGGATAAAGAGATATTGGTTCTGGCTCATTATGGATTTGTATTCATTGTTTTTTTTAGTGCAATGTCTGCCAATTTAATACAAAATATCTTTTATCTTCGTCTTAGTCAAATTGATTTTTGGATATCTTTTGTTTACAAATGGCTTGGAAATACAGTTTATACAACATTTTTATCACTAATTCCATTATATATATCTTATAGAAACAGAAAGTAATGTATTTATCAAAATTAGAAATAGTAGGATTTAAATCATTTGCAGATAAAATCACATTATCGTTCCAAGATGGATTATGTGCCATCGTTGGTCCCAATGGAGTAGGAAAAACCAATTTTGTTGATGCAATTCGTTGGGTTTTGGGGGAACAGAAAACTTCAGTACTTCGATCTGAGAACATGGAAAATGTAATTTTTAATGGTTCGAAAAACCGCAAACAACTCGGTTTGGCAGAAGTATCGATTACAATTATTAATAACAAGAAAATTTTACCTTCAGAATTCGACGAAATAAATATTGCCCGTCGGTTATATCGAGATGGCGAAAGTCATTACCTGATAAATAAACAAAATGCCCGATTAAAAGATATCCAGAATTTATTTATGGATTCCGGGCTTGGAGCAGACTCCTATTCAGTTATTGAATTGAAGATGATCGAAAATCTATTAAATGGCAACGTAAACGACCGTCGTGAGATTTTTGAAGAAGCTGCTGGCATCAAAAAGTTCAAACAAAATAAGAAAGAAGCTTCAAAGAAATTACAAATCGTATCGCTTGATATTGATAGGATCAACGATATTTTGCAAGAAGTACAGAAAAATGTAAATTCACTATCCCGACAAGCTGCAAAAACCCGTCGCTACAATACTTTAATAAACGAACTAAGACAATTGGAACTCAATTATCTTGCTTATGAATTACTCAGTAATCAATCAAAATTAAATTCAATAGCAAGTAATTCAATCAATTTGAAAAATGAAATATCGAAGCAGGAAACAGATCTAAACGATATCGAAAAGTATCAAACAGAAATTAAGCAAAACTTTAAAAATACTGATGAATATTATCAGGGTTTGATTCGACAAGAAATTGAGCATAATGCAAAACTATCAGATGCAATTAATTCTATTAAAATCAACGAAGAAAAAATAAGTAATTTAAATACTTTACAAGATTCTTTGAACAAAGAAATCGAGGATTCCGAAAATTATATCCAAAAGAACACTTTTAACCTGGAAAAGTTAAAGCTCGATTATAAAAATTTATTAAATAATCAATCAACTTTTCATAGCAATTTGAATGCAGAAAAGGAAAAAGAATCTAAATTAAACAAGGATTTTGATGAAGTACAGAAATTAATGAATTCGCAACTCAATAATAAAAATGAGTTAAATATACGCAAGAATCATTTGTTGTCTGTAATTCAAAGAAATAAATCGAATATTGAAAAAATCCAAAAAAGAATAGAAGAAGAGAGTAATAAAATATCAAATTTTGAACAACAAATCGATGTTTTGGAGCAACAAGTTGAAAATCACAAAACAAATAGAACAGAATTAAATTCTAATATTAATAGAATAAAAACTGAGCTTAAAAACTTATACGAATCGAAGGCAAATAGCGAAAAAATCATTGAGAATACTAGGAATAAAGAGTTAGAAATACAAAAAAAATTAAATGAAAAGCAAGTAGAAAAGAAATTTTTGGAAAGCATAGTAATATCTGAAGAATCAGTAAAATCTCTAATTTCGTCCAAGGAATGGATGCCTTCGCAAGAAAAGATTATGTTGGGCGAGTTGATTACAGTCATCGAACCATATAAAGAGGCAGTTCTGATAGCATTAGAAGATGCTATTTCTGCATTGATTGTTGAAGATATTAGTGATGTTGAGGAGGGAATAAAATTACTGGAAGCTACAAAGAAAGGTACAGCCAATTTTATAACTAAACAAGTAAATATTACGAATGATACCAATAAACCTTGGACAAACCTGCCCGGTGTTTTAGGTGATTTAAGAGATTTTATCGAAATTAAGGAAGAATATCGAGAATACTTGAATTTAGTAACTCATAACATTGTATTAGTAGATAATTCAGATATCGCTTATGATTTGATTAATAAATTCAATATCGATAAAGTAGTAACCATAGATGGTATGTTGTTCAATAGGAACGGAATCGTGCGAGGAGGCAGTAATTCACCGTCTCAAAAGGAAGCGATTATTGGCCGACGAAATAAGATTAACAAGCTTACAAAAGAAATTGCTGAATTAGAGCAGGAAATAATAAATTTAAAAGAGACTATTAAAAACGAACAAGCGAAAATATGGAAATATGCAATACCAGATGTTGAAAATGAGCTTAGAAACCTCGAGAGGCAAATTAGTGATGTAGATAACAACATTAGCAGTGATGTGAACCGAATTGAAATAATTAAGAACTCCCTGCAGAATTCCCATTCTGCAATCAATCAGTTAAAATCTGAAAACGAGGATATTAACAACGAGAAATCAGAATATAAAATCGAAATTGATAATATTGAAGAAGACGTTAAATTACTCGAAACAGAAATTGAAAAAATTCAGGAAATATTTAATCAATCTAAAAGCAAATTGGATGAGCAAATAAGAAATATTCGAGTGTTGGAAATTGACATTGCAAAAAACACTGAAACTGTTAGATATATACATTCTGAAATTGAAAAAGTAACTGCTCTTACCGAAAATGCAAAGAAAAGAATTAAAGAAAAGCAAGAGGAACTCAAAAACAGCATCCAAACAAAACAACTTTTACAAAACCAAATTATTGAAACAATTGAATATCGAAATCAATTCCAAACGTCAATAGCTGAATTATTACAATACAAACAAGCTACAGAGCTGAACAGAAAACAACTCCAAGAACAAATTGCACAATATGATATAACTTTGGATCAATTCCGAAAGAATTATCAGAAATTGCAGAACGAATTCCATTCATTAGAAGTGGAAACAGCAGGAATTCATTCCAAAACTGAAGCCATTTTGGAACAAGCATTAGAACAATATCAAGTTGAATTGAATGAATATGTTACATCTAATCAATTTACGCATGAACAAATAAAGGATTTTGATGCAATCTTATCAAAAAATCAAATAATCGAGATTAAAGATAAAATAGCTGGTTTGGGTAATGTAAATTTTCAGGCTCTTGAAGATTTTGAAGAGCAAAAACAAAGGTTAGACTTTTTATTAACACAGATGAACGATTTGCAAAACTCTCGGAAAACTTTAGCAGAAACCATCGATGAAATTAATAAGATTGCTGTTGAGAAATTTACTACGACATTCGAAGAAATTAGGAGCAATTTCAAACATCTGTTTAAATTATTATTTGGTGAAGAAGGCGAATCTAATTTGATGTTGGAGGGCGAAAACGTTCTGGATGCTGGAATTTATATTTCAGCAAAACCACCATTCAAAAAGCCAAGTTCAATCGACTTACTTTCTGCTGGCGAAAAGACACTGACAGCAATTGCACTTTTGTTTGCAATATATTTAGTTAAACCGAGTCCTTTCTGTATATTGGACGAGGTGGATGCGCCGCTCGACGACAATAATATTGATAAATTTGTAAGCTTAATAAAAAAATTCAGCACCGAAAAGGAAATTCAATTTGTGTTGATAACCCATAATAAAAGATCTATGGAAGCAGCAGACACTTTATATGGATTAACTATGGAAGAAGAAGGAGTTACTAAAATCGTTTCGGTAAAACTTGAAAAATAATTTTGATAAAAAATAAAAGGTATAAATATGAAAAATGCATTATTAGTTTTATTCTTGTTTGTTTCTGCAGCATCACTTTTTGCACAGAACAAAACATCCACAAAAAACGAGAGAATCAACACTCAATTTACTAACAGAACTGAAACTACTGCAAAGTTTTCGTTTCAGAATCCAGACAAAGCTCTTATTTACTTTGTTTTGTCCACTATGCCTACCAATCTAACACAAATTGACAAAGATATATTAAGTTTGGAAAAAACAATTAAATTGGATCCACAGCTTTTATTAAGCAAAGATGTATATCTGATAGTAACTTCCAAGCAAGAGGCCGGTGATTATACTATTATTGGATTAACAGGAAAAACAAAATATGAATTTGCCATTTATAAGCGTATAGATAATAAAAAAATTGAAAAAGTATGGTTCACAGATATGTCAACTTTAGCAAAAGAACCTACCGAACAAGCAACTAATATTGCTTTTAGCGATGCAACAGAAAAATCGTTTAAAGTTTCCCTGTTTCGAGGAAATGGGGAGAAAAGGATTGTTGTTGTAACCAAAGGAAACGAAACTAATACTCCAATCGATGGTGTTCGTTATTTTGCTAACCCAAACTATGGAAGTAAAGACAATAAAATTGGTTCAGGATATGTGGTATATAATGGCGGCGACAGGATGGTAGATTTAATAGTTAATAATCTCGAAAGTGGCGAATATACAGTTCAGGTATTTGAATACAACGGCGAAGGCGAAGCCGCAAATTATTTAACGAAAACTGCAAGTAACAATCCCCGGAAATACAAAACTTTGCTTCCTGCGCCCAAAGCAATAACTCCAGAATTAATAAACCACGATGGCTTTGTTGCTAAATGGACAAAAGTAGATGGAGCAACCACCTATTTCATTGATGTAGCAACAGACAAGGAATTTACTAATCGACTTGAACTATATTCTGATTTAGACGTTGGCGATATAGACGAAATCGAGGTTGTCGATTTAGAAAGTAATCAAATATATTATTTTAGAGTAAGAGCAGTTGCTCATGGTAATAAAAGTAAATATTCCAATACTATTCAATTTAAGACCAAATAAGCATCCCATTAGAACAATGGGCGAACTTTATACTTAATTTTGTATTATAGTAATCCCATTTTTTCTGATATGTTTGTACCCCAGTTTTTTGAGTCTCTCAAAGGCTATAATTCAAAGAAATTTTATTCTGATATAACTGCAGGAATTGTTGTTGGAATAGTAGCTTTACCGCTAGCGATTGCTTTTGGAATTGCCTCTGGGGTTACACCATCCAAGGAGTTAATTACCGCTATTTTTGGAGGATTTTTAATATCATTTCTGTGAGGTAGTCGTTTTCAGATCGGAGGACCTACCGGCGCATTTATTATTATAGTTTTCGGAATTATTCAAGAATTTGGAGTTGCTGGTCTTACAATTGCGACGATCATCGCCGGAATCATCCTAATAATTATGGGTATAGCAAAGTTTGGTTCGTTGATTAAATTTATACCCTACCCTTTAATAGTTGGTTTTACAAGTGGAATTGCATTATTAATATTTACAACACAAATTAAGGATTTATTTGGATTAAACATTAGCGATGTGCCATCTGAATTTCATTTAAAATGGTATTCTTATTTCACTAACATTAATTCAATTAATTTATATACTACAATTATTTCAGTGTTTTCAATAATTTTAATCATTCTCTGGCAAAAGGTAACTCATAAAATTCCAGGTTCAATATTAGCTATCATAATTACTACTATTGTTGTAAACATATTCAATTTACCAGTTGAGACCATAGGCTCCAAATTTGGAAGTTTACCTTCGGAACTACCTCAACCAGCCTTTGCTAGTATTAATCTTGACACAGTAAAGCGACTAATTCAACCTGCAACAACAATTGCTATATTAGCTGCAATTGAATCCCTGCTTTCTGCAGTTGTTGCAGATGGCATGACAGGAACAAAACACAAAAGCAATGTGGAATTAATAGGTCAAGGTATTGCAAACATTGGCTCAGCAGTTTTTGGAGGTATCCCCGTGACTGGAGTTATTGCAAGGACAGCAACAAATATCAAAAATGGTGCACATACACCTATTGCCGGAATTATCCATTCAATTGTGTTGTTAATAATTATGTTGTTTTTTGGAGAATATGCAATATTAATTCCAATGCCAACCCTAGCAGCAATTCTGATAGTTATTGCCTATAATATGAGTGAATGGAGATCTTTTAAAGAGCTACTTGCCAGTCCAAGGAGCGACATTATTGTTTTATTAACTACTTTTGTTCTCACTGTGATTCTCGATTTAACTGTTGCTATCGAAGTGGGGATGGTCCTTGCAGTATTCTTGTTCATGAAAAGAATGGCAGAAGTTTCCAACATAGAAATAATAAAGAAAGGTATTTTGGAAAATTTCGACCCAGACGATCCAAATGCTATTTCTCGCAAAATTATTCCGGATAGGGTTGATGTTTTCGAAATTAATGGACCAATGTTCTTTGGCGCAGTAAATAAATTTGCTGACGAACTGAACAATGTTGCCAATCCTCCTAAAATATTGATTTTAAGGATGAGAAATGTTATTGCCATTGATGCTACTGGATTAAACGTAGTCAAAAATCTTTACAAAAATTTGAATAAAAGAGGTATCATTTTAATTCTTTCTGGTGTCCATGCTCAACCATTATTTGCTATGACTCAGGCAAAATTAACTGATTTGATAGGAGAGGAATATATTTTTGGTAATATCGATGATTCATTGGACAAAGCGAGAGAAATTTTAGGTCTTCCTCCAATTGGCCGACCAAATGATTTTACTCCAACGGTCAAAAGGGATTTAGATCAATAAATGAATTATCTCCCAAATCAATCATGGCATTAATCAAATGAAGAGTTTTAAAATTTATTAATTCCTCCTGATGAATAGGTTTAGTAGTAATTGTCCCATCGTCAATATATTTTTGCCTTTTAGTGCCTTCCAAAAGGCAGTTTTCAGGTGTGTAGTAGTTTTTTCCATCATATAGGACAATATTTGCATAAGTGGCATCGGTTAAATAGCCATTTTTAGTTATTATTCCTAATTCATCGGACGACAATCCCTTTTCAATCTCTACCAATTCATCCCTGTTAATGTATTTACATGAATAATCCAAATCTGGTTTTTCGAAAAATTTCATTGCTTTTTTGTAAACAATTGTGTAATCCATTAATTGATAGTCCACAATATTCTGATTGTAAATGATTTTTAATTTAAATAATTTATCCTCATTAACTTCGAATTTTTCAAAGAAAATAATAAAATCAGTACAGTCGGTTAAACCAAAGAGTTCAAATCTCGATTTTCGTACTCGTTGAATATGATAATCAACGTTTTGAGGTTTTTTGTTTTGGATTTTAATTGTTTCGAACAATAGGGACATAGATTTTACTCATTAATTCTTTAAATTCCACCTCGGCTATACTTTGAGTAGTTATTCCGCCGCCACTTTTAAAGTACAATTTACCATTTTGATTTTCGATATATCTAATTAAAACATAACTTTCCAAATTAACACCATCGTAAATCCCAGCTATGCCTGTATAAAAACCTCGCTTGTAATTTTCAATATTATCAATTAATTCACAAGTTCGGATTTTTGGAGCCCCCGTAACACTACCAGCCGGAGTAATCTTATTAAGTAAATCACCAATAATCTTATTCCAATCTTCAGGCAATATGCCGCTTATTAAGCTACTCGTTTGAATTATCTCTCCACGATTGGTCGGAACTTTGTCGATGTATCGGAATTTTTCTACTCTAACCTGACTTGCAACCAAGGATAAATCATTGCGAAGCAAATCTACTATCGTATAATGTTCGTCAATTTCTTTTTTACTATTCATTAGAATTTGTTCTGCATTGGGAATGTTCGACTCGATTGTACCTTTCATCGGGTTTGTGGATATTTTGTTCCCGATTATTTTAATAAATTGCTCGGGACTAAAGCAAACAAATTGATTTTGAAAAAGCAACTTAAACGGGGCTTGAGAATAAATAAAAATCTCTTCTAAATTAAGATTAGTGTTTATTTCTGTTTGAAAAGTTAAATTTAATATATAGGTATCGCCATGTCCGAGGTGTATTTTCACTTTGTTGAAACTTCTTAGATAGTCGGAATAATCAATTGGATTGAGTGTGAACGCAAATTCCTTGGGGATTTGCTCGGAACGATTATTTAATAAAAACCTAACATTATTTTTTCCTAAATCTTCCAACTTACAAATAAATACTTCGCTTTTATCGTAAGAAATAATAAACAAAAATGGAATTCTTTTGTTCCCATACTCATTCATTATTTTAAATTCATCACGCATAAGTTACTATCTGCATCGTCAATATTACAAAATTAACTAATGCAATGCCAAAACCAATTTTGCTGATAGATAATAATGACTCATTCACTATGAATATTAATCAAATTGTGAATGAATTGGAGCACGAAGTAAGAATAATACCATATTCAGATTTGCATATTTCAGAATTAATTGATTCCGACAAAATAATAATTTCCCCTGGTCCCGGTCACCCCGATGAATACACAAAATACAAAGATATTCTTAATCAAAAAAAAACAAGTAAATCATTTTTGGGAATATGCCTGGGGATGCAAATTATCGGACAATATTTTGGGTGTAAAGTTAAGCATTGTTTCCCAACCGAACATGGCAAACAAAGTAAAAATATAATTACATCAACTACCCCTCTCTTCTCTGGTATTCCGGATTATTCAATAATCGGACGTTATCATTCGTGGAGTTTGGATAAAAATACTATGCCTGGTGATTTAACAGTAAATTCAATCTCTGAAGATGGCGAAATAATGAGCATTTCGCATAAAGTATATTCAATTTTTGGAGTTCAATTCCATCCAGAATCCTACATTACAGAATTTGGAAGTAAAATAATTGAAAACTGGATATTAAGTTCTTAATTTTTTTAGAAAGGCTATAAAAAATAAAGTGCAGGAAGAGAGACTCGAACTCTCACGGCTTTAAGGGCCACTGGATTTTGAGTCCAGCGCGTCTACCAATTCCGCCATTCCTGCATTTATTCGGTTTTGTGGGCAAGGAGGGAGTCGAACCCCCGACCCTCTGCTTGTAAGGCAGATGCTCTAGACCAACTGAGCTACTTGCCCGCAAATAAGAATACAAAATTAACAAAATTTAAACAAATAACAAGGTAATTTAAAAAGATTTTTCAATAATTCCCCCACCAACCAAATCGTCATTCTCATATAAAACTACACTCTGTCCGGGAGTTATTGCATCTTTCAATTCATTAAATTCAACGTATAATTTCCCATTTTCAGTCCACGCCTTGCCATAGGAACCTTTGTCGTTGTATCGGATTTTGATAAAAAAGTCCTTTGGCTCGGGTAATTCATCGTATTTTACTAAATTAATTGAATGTGCCACCAGGCCTTTGTTCTCCACTTCGCCTTTTGTTCCAACGACTACTATGTTGCTCTCGGGTATAATTTGCTTAACATATATCGGTTCGCTATAAGATACTCCCAATCCATGACGCTGACCTATAGTGTAAAATGGATAACCTTTGTGTTTTCCTAAAATTTTCCCATCCTTAATTATATAACCTTCACCTAAATTTTCTAAAAATTCTCTCTTTTCTTCCCAAAGATACTCTTCATAATTATTAGCTGGAATAAAACAAACGTCCTGGCTGTCCCATCTATTGTAGTTTTCGAAATTATATTGCCGAGCTAATTCACGTGTTTTATCTTTATCCATATTTCCAATTGGAAAAATTGCACGTGAAATTTGGAATTCTTGTAATCCCCAAAGAACATAAGACTGGTCTTTTTTTAGATTTTTACTGCGGACTATAAGATGCCGTTTAAGTTCTTCGTCGTGTCGAACATTAACATAATGTCCCGACGCTATCCAATATATTCCCAATGAATCGGCAAATTTCAATAATTCACCAAACTTGATTTCGGGATTACACTTTGTACAAGGATTTGGAGTGCGGCCCTGCAGATACTCATCGACAAAATAATCAATAATCTGGCGTTTAAATATTTCGGTATAATCGATATAGTGATGATCAATACCCAATTTATCACAAACATCTTTAGCGTCCAATTCGGTATAGCAATGGCAGTGAGGTTTATCGGTGGTATAGGGTTGGAATGTAACACCAATGGGGGTATATCCCATTTCTTTGATCAATGCAGCAGTAACAGAAGAATCCACTCCCCCGGACATCCCAACCAGTACTTTATTTTTATCTAGCATAGTAAAATGAAAAATTACAATGCTAAGACGAATTTAAAATGAATCTTATTATCAAATTGATAGTGCAACAAAAGTTATCAATTTAATATTTTTAAATTATTTGTAACATTCCAATATTTTATTTGTTTTATATTTTAATATAAGCGTTAACGCAAAGAATATTTATTAGTCTTAACTAACTTTAAATAAGGAGTTTATCAAAATGAATGTATTAATTTACAAAGTTAATACAATGTATTGTATTGTCATAATTATGTTATTTATTAATTTAACTACAGCTTTTTCGGACTATTCATTTAGTGGTAATGGCAAAAGCTATGTTATCGTAGAAACAAAATTGGCTTGGACCTCAGCAGCTTCAGCTGCTGCTCAAAAAGGCGGTTATTTAGTTCACATTAATAATCTTCAGGAACAAAATCTAATTTGGGATGCCATTGCAAATGGCGCTAAAATCAGCACATCTTACACAACAGTTATGGATGGAGGCGGTATTGCCTACATTTGGATAGGTGCTAATGATCTTTCGACCGAAGGAACATGGATTTGGGACGGAAGTAATTCTGGAAGCGGTACTAACTTCTGGAAAGGACAAGGTAGCGCAGGAAAAACGACGGTCAGGTAATTAACAGCAGTTACAATAATTGGGGAGGAACTTCTCAATATGGCACACCTAAGGAGCCAGATGATT
Organism: uncultured Chloroherpeton sp.; assembly: GCA_964405755.1. Lineage (GTDB taxonomy): Bacteria > Bacteroidota > Ignavibacteria > Kapaibacteriales > UBA2268 > GWF2-33-9. The sequence continues at coordinate 7,384 of CAYOPF010000014.1, read as the reverse complement.
ATGGCAACAATCAAGATGCAGCTGGTATTGCTCTTGAGCCATGGCCTAAAAACAATGGTTCGTTAGGTAAAGCTGGAGAATGGAAGGATATAAGCGCTACAAATTCACTTTACTATATTGTCGAATATGATTATTCTGCAAAACCTTCGACACCTACCAAACCAACGGGAAGTAATTCTGTTTGCCAAGGAACTTCAACCACCGATTATGCTACTACTTCTACTGAACAAGCACAGAAATACAAATGGGAAGTTACACCAACAACAGCAGGTAGTTTTACTGGTGAAAGTACATCTGCACAGTTATTCTGGAATAAGAATTTCAGTGGCAATGCCGAAATAACTGTTATCGCCGTTAATCCACTTGGTGAGAGTGCTTCGTCTGAAAAGTTGACAGTAACTGTAAAACCAAAACCTGTAATGAATGAAAAACCAGTTGGCTCTGTACAATTGTGCCAAAATCCTGAAAATTCAACTTATACAATAAACGGAACAGATTTGGCAACCAGTTATGTTTGGAAAATTAAACCTATCACTGCTGGTCAAATTACTGGCAATTCAAAAAGTATTTCTATAAATTGGGATGATGGTTTTGTTGGTAATGCGTATATCTATGTTTATGGTGTTAATGAGTGTGGAGAGGGAACTAATTCAGATTCATTATTGGTTAAAGTCGCAAGAAAACCATTTAAACTAACAAAACCTCAAGGGAAGACACAATTATTCAATAATGATAATAACACAGAATATTCAGTAGAACCAATAGACAACGCTTCACAGTTCGCTTGGACAATTGAACCATCAAGTGCTGGGAGTATTGCTATCAACCTTAATAAAGTAGTGATAAACTGGGATGATTATTTTTACGGTGATGTAACTATAAAAGTTCTTGCTGAAAACCAATGTGGTGCTAGTGATTACTCTGATGAATTGAAGGTTATCGTTTCTAATAAACCTGGAATTCCCACAAAACCTCAAGGCAAAACAGAGATTTGTCAAGGTGAAAATTTCTCTGATTATTCAACAGAAAAAACAGTAGGCGCTAAAAGTTATACATGGAAATTATTTCCACAAGATGCTGGCAATGTTAATAGCGACCAAGCAAAAGCTTCGATAGCATGGAACAAGAATTTCAGTGGCAAGGTAAAGGTTTTTGTCGCAGCAATTGGTGAATATACAACTGGAGATAATTCGGATACATTGGAAGTTACTGTAAAACCGAAACCTGCAAAAGGGGCGACTCCTGTTGGCAATACAAATCTATGCAAGAATCAAAAGATTATTACTTATAATACAAATAATCTAAATTACGTAACCTCATATTCATGGAGTATTAGTCCAAAGGAAGCAGGAGAAATTAAGGGAAATACCAATTCAGCTCAAGTTAATTTGAATGATAACTTTATTGGTTCTTTCGAAATTTCTGTATATGGTGTCAACGACTGTGGTAATGGTGAAGAATCACCCAAGTTAATAGTAAAAGTTAATAAAGAACCTGATATTCCCACCATGCCAACTGGGAAAAATATAGCAACAAAAGGTTCTCAAAACCAGGAATACAAAACTATTTCTGTTGAGGGTGCAACTAGTTATAGTTGGAAAATTGAACCTAAAGAAGCTGGTTCATTAACCAATGAATCCAATATTTGTAATATCAATTGGAGTAAAACATATATTGGAAAGGCTCAACTTAGCGTTAATGCGTCGAATGATTGTGGTAATAGTAACTATTCAGATGTTCTCGAAATTGAAGTAAAGGATTCTGTTGTCTCTGTGAGTGATTTTGAATCAACAGGTGTCAGTTTTTATCCAAATCCTGTAACTGATATTCTATATTTTTCGAGCAATCAGCAAATTATTAATAGAATAGAAATTTTTGATTTAAATGGGAAATTACAATTAACTTTGAATTATCCTCAAGAATCAATAAATATAAAAGAATTAGAAAATGGAATATTTTTCATAAGAGTATACTTTGAGAGTGGTAAATACTTCATTTCTAAGTTTACAAAAAAAGGTTCTTAATATAGTCTTAAAAAATAGCCCCATAGAAAGTATTTTCATGGGGTTATTTTTTTAATAAACACTTATTAATTACATTCTAAATACACCGAATTGGTGGTCGGGAATTTGTTTGTTCAAACTTGTGGCAATCAATAATCCAATCAATTCTCTCATTTTTAGAGGATCAATAATACCATCATCCCATAATCGCGCTGAACTATAATACGGACTTGCTTCTGCTTCGTATTGTTCAATTATTGGTCGTCGTATTGCATCGATATCTTCTGGTGAAAGTACTCTTCCATCTTTTTGCAATTGGTTGATCTTTACAGTTGCCAATACATCAGCTGCTTGTTCACCACCCATAACACTGATTTTGCTGTGGGGAGTCATCCAAAGAAAATGAGGATTGTAACCCCTTCCGCACATTGCATAATTACCAGCTCCATAGCTTCCACCAACTATTACTGTAAATTTCGGAACCTGGGCATTGGCAACAGCGTGTACTAATTTGGCTCCATCGCGAGCAATTCCGCCGTGTTCGTACTTACGACCTACGATAAACCCAGTAATATTCTGCAAGAAAAGTAAAGGAATTTTACGAATTGCACACATTTCGATAAAATGAGCTCCTTTCAAGCTGGATTCTGAAAATAATACACCGTTATTACCTAAAATCCCAACAGGATAACCCAAAATTCTTGCAAAACCTGTTATGAGAGTCTTTCCATAATTTTCTTTGAATTCCTGAAAACGGCTTCCATCGACAATACGAGCAATAACTTCACGAATATCGAATGGTTGGCGTATGTTTTTCGGCAAAATTCCATACAATTCCTCAGGGTCATAATATGGTTCTTCAACTTCCTGACGGCCGATGTCGAACTTCTGTTGTTTACTGAGGTTTTCGATAATGTTTCTTGCAATTTCTAAAGCATGTTCATCATTATTTGCTAAATGGTCTGCAACGCCAGATATTTTCGTATGAACATCTGCTCCGCCAAGTTCTTCATCGGTAACTTCTTCGCCGGTTGCCGCTTTAACCAATGGAGGACCTCCAATAAATATCGTTGCTTGGTTGCGAACCATTATTGTTTCGTCGCTCATAGCGGGAACGTAAGCTCCCCCAGCTGTGCAAGAACCCATCACAACTGCAATCTGTGGAATATTCCTTGCCGACAATATTGCCTGATTGTAGAAAATCCTTCCAAAGTGCTCTTTATCAGGAAATGTCTCGGATTGGTAAGGTAGGAAAATACCGCCCGAATCAACTAAATATACACAAGGCAAATTATTCTGAATTGCAATTTCCTGGGCACGAATGTGTTTTTTAATTGTCATTGGAAAATAAGTTCCACCTTTAACAGTCGCGTCGTTAGCCACAATCATTACTTCGCGACCGTGCACTACACCAATTCCTGTAACCATTCCAGCCGAAGGTGCCTGATTATCGTACATATCGTAGGCGGCAAAAGGAGATATTTCCACAAATGGAGTATTTGGGTCGAGCAATCTATTAATTCTATCACGCGTAAGAAGTTTGCCACGTCCAATATGTTTTTGACGGGCATGCTCGGGTCCTCCTTGCTGTATTTTGTAGTAGTTTTCCTTTAATTGTTCAATCAATTTGATGGAATTTTCGAAATTTTCCTTGTAATCAGGATTTTTTGTAGATATTTTGGACTTGATTCTATTCATAACCTATTTGTAAATATGTTTTTTGTAAATTAACTAAATTGAATGGAATAAAAAAAACTTACATTTTTATTCTTTAATAAATAATTGAGATGAATTATTAAGCTTGATTAAATATATTCCACTGGTTAGTGAACTTAAATTCAGTTGAATTTTATTTTCGTTTTTATTTTCATATTTCAGTACCAAATTGCCCAAATAGTCGTAAATTTCGATCGCCCCGATGGTTATTTCAGAATTATTTGAAACAATTAAAATGTTACTTGCCGGATTTGGGTAAATTTTAAATTCAGGTTCATTAAATTCTTTACCATTATCATCCACTCCTGTCATCAGTAATACTTCCCACTTAATTCGATATAATTTTTTTTGCGATGCGCAATAAATATATTCACTATCGTATTCTAGAAATTTTATGTCGTTATCGTAATTGTTGTTGAATTCAAGTATCTTTCTATAAGTAAAACCATAATTCGTGGAAATACCAATTCCTTTTTTTTGTTCTGGAACTATAAGAATAGAATCTTTTGCAAGCAAATCGTTTGCTAAACCTTGTAAAATTAACTCCTTCCAAGTGTTACCATTATCTGACGAAATAAACAGGTTTTTGTAATCAGTACTTATATAAAGATGATCGCCTGAGGCTTTTATACAAAGAGGAGATTTATACTGAATGCCTTCCAAAATTGTCCATTTAAACCCATTATCATCGGAATAATAAACATGCCATTTACCTGTTCCATAATTTGAAATAAATAACCTTCCATTATTATAAAATATTTTTTTGAAACCATTCGTTTGCAAACCATTATTTCGAGGTAACCAGTTTTTCCCTTTATCTGTGGATGCAAAGATTCCATTTATCGTTGCCACAAATAAAGTATCTTGAATCCAGGTGAAATCCTCTGTTTCAAGAGCTGATAAACCAGTATTTGCTTTATTCCAAGTCATACCTTTGTCACATGAGAGGAATAATCCCTTGTTTTCGGTCGAAACAAAAATGAGTGAATCTTTGACGGTTATATCTTTTATAAAAATATCTGTACTTGTTTCATAGAATTTTGTTCTAATCCACTTATTACCGTTATTAGTTGAATATAGTATTCCCTGGTAATACTCTGCAGCATAAATTATGTTATTTTGTGTATATAAGTTGGAAAAGTATAAAGATGAGTACTTGTTCTTTATCGGGAAACTTTTCCATGACTGGCCATTGTCACTTGAATAGTAAATACCATTTTCTTCTGTACCTATAACAATAGCATTGTCTTTTACATCGATCGCTGTAATGGAAATTCCTTTATCGAGTGTATTATTCTCTTCCCAGTTTTTACCTAAGTCAGACGAAGAATATAGATTACCGCTTTTTGTGCCTAAATAAAGAGTTCCGTTTTCAATTTTAATAGCAATTACGATTTCAGACGAATACGGGAAATCAATTTTCTTCCAACTTTGACCATTATCTGTTGTATAATAGATTGTATTTTTCCCTGAGACAACAACGATATTTTGATTATCGCTAGTCATTAAGTTCAAAATCGTACTTTCAATTCCAGCATTAAATTGATCCCATTTCGACATAGTATCAAGTTTACTTACATAAAATCCACCATGATGAGTAGTAGCAATCAACGAACTATCCTGATAAATGCTAAAATTTGTAATTTCTGGATAATTAAAACCCGAATTCTTTGGATATGTTTTCCCTGTCTTCTTATCATATATATATACTCCCATTCCATAACTACCATAAATAATATAACTTGAGTTCACATCAATAACCTTAAAATTGTATGGATTTAAACTGTTATGTATTTCGTTGTATTTTTTTGACTGTTTAAAAATCTCAACTCCGTTAACAGAATTGAGTGAAAAAATCAATGAATCGTATTTGACGAAATAGTTGGTTCTGGAAGAAATGCTGTTATTTTGCAATAAATTACCATTTGTAGTATTATGAATAAAAGATCCATAATCCGTAGTTCCGACATAAATGAAAGGATTATCAATTAATAAACAATTAATCGGTGAATTGTTCGACAAAAACAATTCTTCAACTTGAGAATGTAACTTGGTAAAAATTAAAAATAGGGCAACAATGAATAATACAACCTTGTTCATATTATATTTCCAATTAAAAAGTTTTTTCATTTTTGTATTCTCATATATACTTAAAACGTTTTTTTTTCGATTTTGTCCCAATTGACCCCAAAATTTATTAGAATTCTAATTTTCTGTTGATATTTTTTTATAAATTAAGAAAAAAATCTGCAATTATTCCAAAAAGTAAATATATTTTTTAGTCAATTTCATTTGAAAATTTCAGGAATTTACACCATTAAAATCGATTATTTACGTAAATTAGATGAGATATAGAATATTGACAGCTTTTATAAACGAAGACTTAATAATAAAAAAAGAGCCACCAGTCTGATTGTGTGGCTCAAAAATTATTCAATTAACTTATTTTCTGAAATCTACCTCAATATCTGCTAATATTTGCCAAAGTCATCGTCATCAAGATTGATAATATCTGATGGCTTCATTTTATATTGATCAAAGCTACGATCCTCCAAATCATAATCGTCTTCTGTAACTCTTGTTTGAGTTGATTTTGGTAAACTTTTGGATTTTCGTGTTGATAAAGTAAAATGTTCCATCGATTTCAAGCTTTCGTCATAACCATCTTGAACTCCTTGCAATTTAAAACGGGCAACCATTTCTTTGAGTAATGCTGCTTGACCGCTCAATTCTTCGGATGCGGATGCACTTTGTTCTGCACTAGCAGTATTGGTTTGAGTTACCTTATCTATTTGGGCTAAACCTTCGTTAATTTGTGCAATTGCCTGAGCTTGCTCGTTGGAAGACGATGCAATTTCGGCTACAATATCTGCGGATTTAATCGAACCATTCTTGATTTCTTCCAACGCTTCGCTAGTACGAGTTACAATCATTATTCCATTATCAACTGCTTTTTTGGTATTGTCGATTAATTCTGCTGTTTCCTTAGCAGCTGTGGCACTACGTGCAGCCAGGTTTCTCACTTCTTCGGCTACTACAGCAAACCCTTTGCCATGTCGGCCAGCACGGGCTGCTTCTACTGCCGCATTCAATGCCAATAGGTTGGTCTGGAATGCTATTTCGTCGATTACCCTAATTATTCTTCCAATATTATCGCTTGCAACATTTATTTCATTCATCGCAGTTACTAGCTGTTCCATTTCGCGATTTCCTCGCTCGGAGAAGGATTTTGCTTCATTGGTTAATAAACTTGCCTGATGGGCATTATCAGCATTGATTTTTACCTGCGATGCTATTTCGCTCATCGAACTTGTAATTTCTTCCAAAGAAGCAGCTTGCTCTGTTGCTCCTTGCGACAAAGCAGTACTTGCATCGCTTACTTGCATAGCTCCTCGTGCTACTTCGTCGATTGTTGTCTTAACACTTGTAATCAATTCATTTAATGAATTCATTGATGCATTCAATCCACTTTGCAATCTCTGGAATTCTCCGTCGTAATTTCCTGTCATCTCAGCTGTCAGATCTCCATCGGCTAATTTTTGTACAACATCCATAACTACTACCATTGGTTGTTTGAACAGCTTGTTGATGTTGTTAATGCCACTAACCAATGTGTTATAGTCTCCGCGATACTTTGCAGTATCGATTGCAGCATCCAAATTACC